>NZ_BAABMO010000064.1:0-10901 GCF_054767435.1 Proteus sp. MB838 | reverse complement strand
ATATATAATGCTTTTTCTGGTTTATGGAGATCTTCTAAATGAGTGTAAATGAGGAAAAAAATCCACCTCAGGCTCCCATTCGCAATAAAAACGAACTCGCCGAAATGTTTTATTGCTACTGACTTTTATCTTTATTCTCGCGGGGCTCGCTTATACCGCTTACTGGTTTATGGTTCTTAGACATCATGAAACCACAGATAATGCCTACGTAACAGGCAATCAAATTATGGTTATGCCACAAATTTCAGGCTCGGTAACGACTGTCTATGTGGACAATACAGACTACGTAAAAGCAGGTGAACCTCTAGTCCAATTAGATGATAGCGATGAAATACTTGCATTAGATAAAGCAAAAACCGCTTTAGCAAATAGTGTCCGTCAAATGCATCAGCAAATCATCAATGGTCGTCAATTAAAAGCGAATATTGTTTTACGTGAAACTGAATTGGCAAAATTGCAAAATGATCTGCGTCGTAGAGAAGTATTAGGCGAGCGAAATGTCATTGGAAAAGAAGAACTCCAACATGCAAGAGAAGCTGTTGCCACGGCAAAAGCGGCATTAGATGTAGCAAAAGAGCAATATAATGCTAATCAAGCCATTATCTTAACCACGCCTATTGCACAACAACCGTCTGTATTACAAGCTGCAACAGAAGTGCGTAATGCATGGCTAGCTTTACAACGAACAAAAATACTAAGTCCTGCTGAAGGTTATGTCTCACGTCGTAGCGTTCAAGTTGGTGCACAAGTTGCACCGGGTAAACCGTTAATGGCCGTCGTACCTGTCACAGGTATGTGGATAGACGCTAACTTTAAAGAGACGCAACTGGCCAATATGCGTATCGGACAGCCCGCGAAAATAACCACTGATTTTTATGGTAAAAAAGTTATTTACCATGGTCGTGTACAGGGATTAGATATGGGAACAGGCAGTGCATTCTCACTATTACCGGCACAAAATGCCAGTGGTAACTGGATAAAAGTAGTTCAGCGCTTACCGGTACGTATTTCCCTTGATGAAAAAGAAGTTGCAGAAAAACCGCTACGTATCGGTTTATCCACTGAAGTGACTGTGGATACCGTTAATCTTGATGGAAAAGTATTATCACAGAGCGAACGTCAAGCACCGGCTTATCATACTGATGCACTCACTATTGATATGTCAGAAATCAATTCATTGATTAATGAAATCATTGAACAAAATGCAGGATGATAAAGCGAGGTGTAAAGGTGATTAAAGAACCCTTACAAGGAGGAAAACTTGCTATAATGACCATCGCACTTGCGCTGGCCACTTTTATGCAAGTTCTCGATTCAACAATCGCTAACGTAGCCATCCCGACAATAGCGGGTAACTTAGGTGCATCAAATTCTCAAGGCACTTGGGTTATTACCTCATTTGGTGTTGCAAATGCTATCTCAATTCCTATTACTGGCTGGCTGGCAAAACGTATTGGTGAAGTACGCCTCTTTATGTGGTCAACAGCACTATTTGCCTTAACATCATGGCTGTGTGGTATTTCTCAAAGTTTAGAAATGCTGATCTTTTTCCGTGTACTTCAAGGTTTAGTCGCAGGCCCCTTAATTCCGTTATCACAAAGTTTGCTATTGAATAACTATCCACCAGCAAAACGCAATATGGCATTAGCGTTATGGTCGGTTACCATTGTCGTTGCACCTATTTTAGGCCCTATTTTAGGTGGCTATATCAGTGATAATTACCATTGGGGATGGATCTTCTTTATTAACGTACCTTTTGGTGTGTTAATTATTATGTGCATCTCAAATACATTATCGGGTCGCGAAACCAAAACGGAAATTAAACCAATAGATACCATTGGTCTCGTACTATTGGTGGTTGGTGTTGGTGCACTACAGATCATGCTTGATCAAGGTAAAGAGCTGGATTGGTTTAATTCAACTGAAATTATTGTACTTACTATTATTGCTGTAGTGGCGTTAAGTTTCTTAATTGTGTGGGAGTTAACTGACGAACACCCTGTTATTGATCTTTCTCTGTTTAAAAGTCGCAATTTCACTATTGGCTGTTTAACCCTTAGTCTCGCTTATATGATCTATTTCGGTACTATTGTGTTGCTCCCTCTCCTGTTGCAAGAAGTCTTTGGTTATACCGCAACATGGGCGGGTTTAGCTGCAGCCTCTGTTGGTTTATTACCGCTGATCATTACACCAATCATCGGAAAATTTGGTGGAAAAGTCGACTTACGCTATATCATTAGCTTTAGCTTTATTATGTTTGCGGTATGTTTTTATTGGCGAGCTTATACTTTTGAACCCGGAATGGATTTTGCCACAGTTGCTTGGCCACAATTCTGGCAAGGTTTAGGTGTAGCATGTTTCTTTATGCCATTAACCACGATGACTTTATCGGGATTACCTCCGGAGAAAATGGCCTCGGCATCCAGTTTATCTAATTTTTTAAGAACCTTAGCGGGTGCAATTGGCGCATCATTAACGACAACCATTTGGACACAAAGGGAGTCATTACATCATGAAACCTTTGTTGAAAAAATTAATCCACTCGATCCCGATGCACAATTGGCTTTTCAACAGATGAGAGAATTGGGGCTTTCTGATGAACAAACCTCGGCTTATTTAGCTAAAACAATCACTGAACAAGGTCTGATTATTTCAGCGAATGAAATTTTCTGGCTAGCGGCAGGAATATTCATTTTAATGCTGGTGGTTGTTTGGTTTGCTAAACCGCCATTCTCACCGGGTAAATAACCATTAATGAATTGATTAGTTAATTAAAGAAAAATCCCGCTGAACATGGTGAACTGACTGCAGTTCATTATTCAGCGGGATTTTTAAATCATCTAACAATTAAATAATTAGCCGTGATGTTGACGCCACCATTCAGCCAATAACACGCCAGAAGCCACAGAGACATTTAAGCTTTCAATATGGCCTGTACCACCAATGTAAATGCTCATATCCCCTTGTTTTAACGTGCTATCACTTAAGCCATCCTTCTCTTGACCTAAGATTAATACCATTTTTTCAGGTAATTGAGCTTTTGCTAGTGGCACACTTCCTTTGTGACTTGAGGTTGTCACTAAGGTATAGCCAACCTGTTTAAACTGCTCTAATGTCTGAGAAAAATTATCAGCATCAATTCCTTGAATATACTCGGCACCACCTTCTGCGGTACGTACTGCTGCACCAGATTCTAGCACTGATGAGTCGGGAGAAATGACGCCTTTCACACCAAAATGAGCACAGCTACGCATAATAGCACCGACATTATGTGGATTACCCACATCTTCAAGCGCTAAGACACAATCTTTTGTTGGTGCATCTTTTAAATAGGTTTGTGCATCATGGCCAACACGTTTTTTGATTAAGAAACAAACGCCACCATGATGATCCGTACGCGCCGCTTTAACCATCTCTTCTTCTTCAACAACATGGTAAGCTTTACGATTTGCCGCCATCCATTTTAACGCTTCACGAAAACGAGGTGTTACTTCTTGTAAGAACCAAGCTCGAACAATGGCTTCTGGACGGTTTTTAAACATAGCCTGACAAGCATTTTCACCATAGATACGCGTCTCTTCTAAACGCTGACGGCGAAGCTGTTCGGGATCTATTTGGCTTTTACCAGTAATTCCATCATGCTCTTTTAATGGCTCATCTCCCGGACGAGAAATCGTTTTCCATGGAGAATAATTACCACCTTCACTATCGTTATCACGTAAGGAGCTTGATCCACTGCGTGATGGATTACGTCCTGAAGACTTACCTGCACCACGTTCATCACGACGAGAAAATTTGTTATCACCGCGTTTATCATCACGACGATGACTACGGTCAGTATCACCACGAGCATTATTAGGGCGGCGGGATGGTTTTTTAGGTTTATTATCGGCACTGTCCTCACTGCGGACATACATCACTTTTACTTTGCCGTTTTTACCTTCATAAGAATCGTTCATTAGTCTCTCCAACTGCAATAGGGGCGCAGATTACATGATAGTTTAGCAACTGTCACCGAGAGAATCACGCAGAGTAAGAGATAAACCTATATCAAAAAACACTCTCTTTAAAAATAAAATTAGATTTAGCTTTTTATTAATAAAAAATAGCTTTTATATCAATAACTAAGATAGCCATTCATCATTAGATTTAACAATACAAAAAAGTGTATCCATAATTAATTTTTTCCTAACATCATGATTAAATGTGGTTTGCTCACCACAACTTAGGTTTAGAAAGTCTTTTCCTGTTTTTTGTAATACTGTTTCTATTGTGGATATTAAATCATCTTCTTTTTCATGATTAAATTTATTCCATTCATTATGTAAACTATCAATATAATTAAGCGCCAAAAGACCACATCCATTAGGTACATTTTCTTGTAGATTATATTCTATATTGATAGTATTAAATCCTTTTTTTTCTAGTTCAATTAATAAGTTATGACGTTCATCTTTTTTGCTTGAGGGCAATGAATCACATAAAAAACAGCTATCTTTATAAGTCAATAACGCAACCCAATGGTTATTATTGACTAAAACCACATAATTTTTTAACTCCGCGGATCCTTTGCTATTTTCTATTTTTTTAAGTATTGATTCATAGGAACAAATATCACACTGATAGGATTGAAATGACGCCCAAGACTCTAATTCAGATGAAGATATATATCGATTATTATTACTTACGCTTTCATTACTATTGGCCAATACGCTATCATTACATTTTATATTTAAATAATTATCAACCGCTGAGATAAAAACATTCTCCCCTTTTCCCTTTTGTCTAGCAATCGCTTCCTCACAAGCCATTGCACTTAATAAAGGTCGTTCTTTAAAATACTCTTGATCCTCTTTTATTTTTATTTCATAGAGTAATTTGACTAATTCTTTAATATCTTCTCTTATCGAGTTGTTTAATTTTGGATAAATCAAGTAGAGCTGATTAGTTGCATATAAGCTTATTTTTATATCATCATGAAACATGATGTTTACTAAATAATCTAAATCTATTGAGCTTCCATTCCTAACTGCATCAGCGAGTTTATTTATTTGATTTTTGGCAGTCTCAAGATTAACATCCACTCTACTATTATTAATGACCTGAGTATCAAAGATATTAAATAGGTTTTTTATTTCATTATCTGTAATACTATTTTCATTATTATAAAAAAGGATTTGTGTTACCTTCATAAGTCACCAAAATTTATTAAATAATAATAATCCTACCACTATACGGTAAATAAACTTTCATAAAAAACAACTGATAGTAGACCTTTGGGTATCATGGTAATATTCATTCCTTTATTTATGATTGTGGTCTTTCTGTTATGCATGACAATGCGGTTTCTCGACTTCGTCAATATCGAGTTTCTATCTCTACACGCCCATATAAAGCCAGAGGCTTTCGTGTTAAACGATGCACTTTTTGTTTATTACCTGAAAAACAGTGTCTGTGTGACACCATCATTCATCAAACCGCGAAAAGCCGTTTTTGTTTAATGATGTACGATACAGAAGTGATGAAACCAAGTAATACAGGAAAATTAATTGCCGATGTTTTACCCGATACACTTGCCTTTTTATGGTCACGTACCGAGCCTGAAAAAGCCTTACTTGATGCAATTAATGATCCGCATCGACAAGCTTATGTCGTCTTCCCAGACAGCTATGCTTCTCCTTCGCGAAAAGTTTATCACCAGTTACCTGCAAACAGTAAGCCACCGCTATTTATCTTACTAGACGGCACTTGGACAGAGGCGAGAAAAATGTTTCGTAAAAGCCCCTACCTTGATGCATTACCACTGTTTTCAATTAATGAAGCCAGTAAATGTGACTACATGCTCCGTCAAGCAGCAAGAGAAGAGCAACATTGTACCGCTGAAGTTGCCGCTTCTATTTTAGCCAATGTCGGCGATGATTTAGCGTCACAACAGCTTTTTTCTCATTTTAGTTACTTTCGTCAACAATATTTAATTGGAAAACCAGACAGATGTCAGGCAAAAGAAGAGTAAATCAGCTACATTGAATACAGTTTATCATAAACTTAGGAGTTGATATGAGCCAGCGAGGCCTTGAAGCACTATTACGTCCTAAATCAATTGCGGTGATTGGCGCCTCTGACAAAGTAGACAGAGCAGGAACCACAATGATGAAAAACTTACTCAGTGGTGGGTTTAATGGGCCAGTCTTTCCAGTCAATCCGACTCGCAATTCTGTTTCTGGTGTTTTTACTTATCCTTCTATTGATAAACTCCCCCAAGTACCAGACTTGGCAATTATCTGTACTCATCATCGCCGCAATCTTGAACTTCTTGAGCAATTAGGTCAATCAGGCTGTAAAGCCGTGATTGTTCTTTCAGCACAATCAGAACAATTTCAAGCTATTAAGACACTCTGCCAGCAATACCATATTCGCTTGTTAGGTCCAAATAGTTTAGGTTTATTAGCCCCTTGGCAAGGCTTAAATGCCAGCTTTTCACCCCTTCCTGTAAAAAAAGGCAAATTGGCATTTATCTCACAATCAGCAGCAGTAGCTAACACCATCCTAGATTGGGCGTATTACCGCAATATTGGCTTTTCCTATTTTATTGCATTAGGTGATAACCAAGATATCCAAGTTGATGATTTACTGGATTTTCTGGCAAGAGATAGTAAAACCAGTGCAATATTACTGCATTTAGAGCATATTCATGATGCAAGGCGCTTTATGTCTGCCTCACGTAGTGCATCACGCAATAAGCCAATACTAGTTATAAAAAGTGGTCGAACACAAAAAGCCCAATTACTCTTAGGCGATACGCCAAGTTATGATGTTGCTTATGATGCAGCCTTCCAACGCGCAGGACTGTTACGCGTACAAGATACTCATGAGATGTTTTCAGCGGTTGAAACCCTCAGTTATATGACGCCATTAAAAGGCGAGAAACTGATGATCATCAGCAATGGTTCAGCTCCTGCGGCAATGGCCGTAGATGAATTATTTTTACAGTCAGGCAAATTAGCACAATTATCTGCTGATACTCAGCAACAATTGCAAGCCATTGTGCAAGACACATCTGCTATTCGTAATCCGCTTAATTTAGGTGATGATACCACGGTAGAGCGCTATATTAGGGCAGTGAATTGTCTATTAGATAGCCATGATCATGATGCATTACTCTTAATTCATACACCAAGTGCTATTGCACCAAGTATTGAAACAGCACAAAAAGTTATTGAAGCAATTAATAAGCACCCCAGAAGAAAATGGCTCACTCTATTTACTAATTGGGGAGGCGAATATTCATCTCAACAATCACGTAAATTATTTAGTGAAGCGGGTATTCCCACTTATCGCACTCCTGAAGGCGCAATTACCGCTTTTATGCATATGGTGGAGTACCGCCGAAACCAAAAACAACTAAAGGAAACGCCGGCATTACCTTTAGAAATAAAAATGAACACCCAGCAAGCCCATCGCTGTATTGAAGACGCTCTCGACAAAAAACAGTATCGCCTTGATACACACCAAGTCCAGCCCATTATGGAAGCCTATGGCTTTAATACTTTACCTACTTGGATTGCTCATAATGCACAAGAAGCGGTCAGTATTGCAGAAAAAATAGGTTATCCGGTCGCGCTGAAATTACGCTCTCCTGATATACCTCATAAATCGGAAGTTCAGGGGGTTATGTTATATTTAAGAGACAGCAATGAAGTTGAATCGGCTGCACATGCCATTATCGAGCGGGTAAGCGAGCTTTACCCACAAGCGAAAATTCAAGGACTATTAGTACAAAGTATGGCAAACCGTGCAGGCTCCCAAGAGCTACGTGTTGCGATTGAACAAGACCCCATCTTTGGCCCCCTAATTCTATTAGGAGAAGGAGGTGTTGAGTGGCAAATCGAAACAAAAGCTGCCGTTGCTTTGCCACCACTTAATATGGCGCTAGCTCGTTATCTGGTTATTAATGCAATAAAAAGTGGCAAGCTCCAACCTAGAAGTGCATTACAACCACTGAATATCCTAAGCTTAAGCCATTTTTTGGTGCAAGTTTCACACTTACTATTAGATTGTCCACAAATTGTCAGGCTCGACATACATCCGTTGTTAGTATCGGGTAATGATTTCACTTTGTTAGACGTGGCTATGGAGCTGTCACCAATCGAAGGCGATCCTCATCAAAAACTTTCTATTCGCCCGTATCCCAATGAATTAGAAGAAACTTTCTTTTTAAGAGATAGCAAACCTTGTTTTATTCGACCTATTTTGCCTGAAGATGAACCTCTACTAAAAACCTTTATTAATCAAGTGACCAAAGAAGATCTCTATTATCGCTATTTTAGTGAGATCAGCGAATTTACCCATGACGATCTCGCTAATATGACACAAATTGATTACGATCGTGAGATGGCTTTTGTCGCCATTCGCCACCCTCACGATGATCCAGAAATTATTGGTGTTGCTCGAGCTATGGCAGATCCTGATAATCAACAGGCTGAATTTGCTATCTTGGTACGCTCTGATTTAAAAGGTAATACACTGGGTCACCAATTAATGATGAAATTAATCAACTATACTAAGGCGCATGGCATCAAACGGTTAACTGCCATTACCATGCCTGAAAATCGTAATATGATAAGTCTTGCTAAAAAATTAGGGTTTTCTGTGGAAGTACAGTTTGATGAAGGAATAGTCAATCTCAACTTGCTTCTTGATCCTCTCAGTGATGTATAGTGATAAAATCGCGAATAGAAAATTTCTGAATGTGATTATTCACACATCCTAAGAGAAATTCACTCTATAAGATGATTTTATGCGTACATCCTATATAACTAATGTTATGATCAGAAGATCGGTTACAGAATTTTTTACATAGAAGATGACTCTTTTAGTCATCATAAACAAGAGAAATAAGCACTGTGATGTTGTCTAAACTAAAACTTGCTAAGCATCAACAACACCTTGCACAACTGCCTAAATTAGCTCAGTCAGTTGCTGATGTTGAAACGCTTTATCAGACATCCGCGTTTCGCAGCACCTTATTGAAATATATCGCGCAAGCTCAAAAAGAGATTTTTATTACCGCACTCTATCTAGAACATGATGAAGCGGGCGAGGAGATCCTTGAAGCACTTTATACCGCAAAACAACAACGTCCTGAACTTTCCATCACCGTTATTGTTGATTGGCATCGTGCTCAACGCGGTCGTATAGGTGTCTCTGCTGATGCAACAAATGCAGATTGGTATCATAAAGTTGCACAACAGCATCCTGATGTTGACGTCCCTATTTATGGTATTCCTGTTAATACACGTGAAGCATTAGGCGTATTACATCTAAAAGGGTTTATCTTTGATGATACGGTTATTTACAGTGGTGCAAGTATTAATAACGTCTATTTGCATAAACTTGATAAATACCGTTATGACAGATATCACATCATTCATAATGCTGAACTCGCAAACACAATGAAGCAATTCATTGTCGATAGCCTTTTGCAATCAGATGCTATTCAACGTCTTGATTCAGAAGAGAGAGTGCGTTGTGCAGAAATTAAAAATTGTATCCGTCAATTCCGCTTTAATTTACGCACACATGATGGTTACGATATAAAAGGAAATGCCTCAAATAATCAGTTAACAGTGACTCCATTAGTCGGCTTAGGCAAGAAAAATATCTTGAATAAGACTATTTCCCACCTCATGGCCGTGACTGAAGAAAAGTTGGTTATTTGTACACCTTATTTTAATTTACCTGCTATTTTGGTGCGCCAAATTAGTCATTTACTGAGAAATGGTAAACAGGTTGAGATTATTATTGGTGATAAAACGGCAAATGACTTTTATATTCCGCCAGAAGAGCCCTTTAAAATAATAGGTGCTTTGCCTTATTTGTATGAGATTAATCTTCGTAAATTCACCCAACGTTTTCAACGTTTTATTGATAATGACCAATTAACAGTAAGGCTTTGGAAAGACGGTGATAATACCTATCATTTAAAAGGCATGTGGGTTGATGATGAGTGGCAATTAATTACAGGTAATAATCTAAACCCTCGAGCTTGGGGATTAGATCTTGAAAATGCCATCTTAATTCACGATCCACATCATGAATTACATGAACAACGCCATAAAGAGTTAGCTTGTATCAGAGAAAAAACACTGATTGTTAAAAGTTATCAACAATTAGAGAGTATTAAATTTTACCCTCTAAAAGTGAAAAAATTAATTAAACGTTTACGGCGTATCCGTGTTGATAGACTAATTAGTCGTATACTCTAATTTAAATATACTGCTAAGCACTATTTATAAGCCTTACTTAAAATAAGTAAGGCTTTTTTGTCGCTATAATCCACTATACTTCAACTTATTAAGATTTAAGCTCAACTATCTAACGATCAAGATATAGTAATAAGGCGTGGATATTATATGAAACTAAAGCGTAATGGCTTCTATCTGATAGTTTTACTTTCACTCGTCACGTTAAATGGTTGTCAATCCTTTCATGTTGCCAATGATAATTGGCAAGGAAAAGATAAAGCACAGCATTTTTTATTTTCTATGGTAGCCTCCGCAGGAGCTAATGCTTACGCAGCTCATCAGAACTATTCTTATCGAGAAGGATTAGTTATTGGCTTATCCTTTTCAATAAGTTTAGGCGTCGCTAAAGAGCTTTATGATAGTCGACCACAAGGTACGGGATGGAGCTGGCATGATTTTGCTTATGATGTGGCAGGAGCCGCTGCTGGCAGTTTACTCTATCAGCAATTGAAATAACTCTTTTCCTAAGTTAAAGGATAAAATTGAGAATAAAAAATATCAAACGCAAAAAAGCCAACCCATTGGGTTGGCTTTCTCGTCTTATTTAATGCTTGGCAGTTCCCTACTCTCACATGGGGAGACCCCACACTACCATCG
>NZ_BAABMO010000063.1:0-11862 GCF_054767435.1 Proteus sp. MB838 | reverse complement strand
CTTTCTTTTCTATAATTTTACTTTATTTAAATATTAATTATCAAAAAAAACCTAAAAAAATCACAAAATTATTTGTTTAATTATAATTAACATAGGGTTGTCAGGCTTGTTCATTATGATAGGGTAATTCCCCTACTAAAAATCTCAATTTAGGAAAAACAACAAACTAATTTATTAACATTTAATTTATTCCTTTCATATTTAAATAGGAAAATAGATATTGCATGGCAATTAAACTCGAAGTAAAAAACCTATATAAAATATTTGGTGAGCACCCTAAACGGGCCTTTGAATTATTAGGATCTGGTATGAACAAAGACCAAATCTTTGATAAAACAGGGTTAACCGTTGGTGTGCAAAATGCCAATCTGGCCATTGAAGAAGGCGAAATATTTGTCATCATGGGATTATCAGGCTCTGGTAAATCTACATTAGTGCGCCTTCTCAATCGTCTGATAGATCCCACTAAAGGCGAAGTCCTTATTGATGGTGAAAACATCACCACCATGTCTGATAAAGATTTACGACAAGTTCGACGTAAAAAAATCAGTATGGTGTTTCAATCATTCGCTTTAATGCCTCATATGAATGTACTCGATAATACAGCATTTGGTATGGAGCTTGCAGGCATTAGCAAAGAAGAGCGCTATGAAAAAGCCATGGCAGCATTAGAGCAAGTTAACTTAAGCTCTCATGCTCAATCTTGGCCGGATGAGTTATCCGGTGGGATGCGACAACGTATTGGGCTTGCTCGTGCACTGGCCAATGATCCTGATATCTTATTAATGGATGAGGCATTCTCCGCACTTGACCCATTAATCCGAACAGAAATGCAAGATGAGTTATTAAGCTTACAAGGTGATAAACAACGCACCATTGTATTTATTTCTCATGATCTGGATGAAGCCATGCGTATTGGTGATCGTATCGCGATTATGCAAGGCGGTGTGGTGGTACAAATCGGTACCCCTGATGAAATTCTTAATAACCCAGCCAATGATTATGTACGTACCTTCTTCCGTGGCGTTGATATCAGTCATGTATTTAGCGCTAAAGATATTGCTAAACGTCGCCCAGAAACACTACTGCATATTGCGCCAGGTTTTGGTCCCCGTTCAGCATTAAAAGTACTGGAAGATGAAGATAGAAACTTTGGTTATTTAATTGAGCGAGGACGGAAATTTGCAGGTATTGTTTCTGTCACTTCTCTTGAAGAAGCATTAAAAGCGAAGCAACCTATTGGATCCGCTATTTTAACTGAACCTTGTGCGATTAATGGTGATACACCATTAAATGAACTGATTTCTACTGTTGCGCAATCTCCCTGTGCGATCCCTGTTATTGATGAAAAAAACCGTTATATCGGTTTAATTTCGAAAGGAATGTTGTTACAAGCACTGGATAAGGAGACACCAAATGAGTAAGACAAATAACCAAGCCAATCCTTGGGAAACGGACACTCAAGAAGCGACAACAGAAAACGCCAATACAACACAAAATTCAGCGCAAGAAACGCATAACAACACAGATACAGACAATGATCCTTGGGCAACCACGGATAGCAACACTACTGATACCGACCCTTGGAGTAGTAGCGCTGGCGGTGATACCGGTGGAGCTGATGCTGATCCTTGGGGTACAGGGAGTGGCACTGACGGCAGTGATCTCTCTTCTGGTACTGATTGGCTAGATGCCATGCCAACAGAAAGTACACCTGATCACTTTAATATTATGGATCCATTTAATCATACACTGATCCCACTAGATTCTTGGGTAACGGAAGGTATTGACTGGGTTGTGCTGCATTTTCGTCCTATTTTCCAAGGGATACGCGTTCCAGTCGATTTAGTATTAGGTGGCTTTGAAAACTTTCTTACCTCAATGCCTGCACCTGTTGCCATTATTTTATTTTCACTGATTGCATGGCAACTTTCAGGTAAGGTGATGGGAATAAGCGCTTTCATTTCACTGATCTTAATCGGTGCTATTGGTGCATGGTCTGAAGCGATGATAACCCTTGCATTAGTGCTGACCTCATTACTATTCTGCCTGATTATTGGTCTCCCCTTAGGGATATGGCTTGCACATAGTGACAGAGCATCAAAAATTGTCAGACCACTTTTAGATGCCATGCAAACAACCCCCGCTTTCGTTTACTTAGTACCTATCGTGATGTTATTCGGGATTGGTAACGTACCCGGTGTAGTTGTCACGATTATTTTCGCCTTACCACCGATAGTGCGATTAACTATTTTAGGTATCAAACAAGTACCGGAAGATCTCATTGAAGCGGCTCAATCATTTGGAGCAAACCCTCGACAAATGTTGTTTAAAGTACAATTACCGCTGGCAATGCCAACGATTATGGCTGGGGTAAACCAAACCTTAATGTTAGCACTGTCAATGGTTGTTATCGCATCAATGATAGCCGTTGGTGGTTTAGGTCAAATGGTATTACGTGGTATTGGTCGCCTAGATATGGGATTAGCGGCTGTAGGTGGTGCCGGTATTGTGATCCTCGCGATTATTCTTGATCGCTTAACTCAATCTTTAGGCCAAAATAGTCGCCTGAAAGGTAATAGACGCTGGTATATGACAGGCCCGATTGGTTTGATCTGCCGCCTGTTTGGTAAAAAAGCCGCATAACTCATACTGGCAATAAGATTAACTAACAATCAAACATATTTATTCAATTAAGATAAGAGATAACAGTAGCACGACACAGCGACTATTACCTCTTACCCATCACAACAGAAGGAAAAACTATGCGTAATCCAGTTCTCTGGGCAACAGTATTGTCCGCCACACTGATAAGCACTCAGTTATCCGCTGCTGATTTACCCGGTAAAGGGGTTTCGGTTCAACCGGTACAAAGTACTATTTCTGAAGAAACTTTTCAGACACTCATTGTCAATAAAGCACTCGAAAAACTCGGCTACACAGTGCAACCCATTAAAGAAGTTGACTACAACGTAGCTTATTCTTCTATTGCTAATGGTGATGCCACTTTTATGGCGGTTAGTTGGGTACCTTTGCATAACTCACAATATGAAGCCGCAGGTGGCGATAACACATTTTATCGTAAAGGTGATTATGTGGTTAATGCAGCCCAAGGTTACTTAATCGATAAAAAAACGGCTGAAAAATATAACATCACTAATATAGAGCAATTTAAAGATCCGAAAATTGCCAAATTATTTGATGCCAATGGTGATGGAAAAGCAGATTTAACCGGTTGTAACCCTGGCTGGGGTTGTGAAGAAGCTATTAATAATCACTTAAAAGCCTATGATTTAGAGAAATCAGTCACCCATAATCAGGGTAACTATGCGGCAATGATGGCAGATACCATTACTCGTTATAAAGAAGGTAAACCTATCTTCTATTATACTTGGACACCGTACTGGATAAGTGATGTATTAAAGCCGGGTAAAGATGTCGTTTGGCTACAAGTTCCCTTCTCTTCATTACCGGGAGATGACAAAACCGATACAACCTTACCAAACGGTAAAAACTACGGTTTCCCACCGAGTACAATGCATATCGCAGCAAATAAAAAATGGGCCGAAGCCAACCCTGCTGCTGCTAAATTATTTGAAATAATGAAAGTTTCAGTGGCTGATATCAACGCCCAAAACTTACGTATGCATAATGGTCAAAAATCACAAGCAGATATTGAACGTCATGCTAACGCGTGGATCAAAGCACATCAAAAAACCTTTGATGGCTGGGTAGAAGAAGCGCGTAAAGCGGCTAATTAATAGTGATAATCCTTAAATAACGTCAAAGCAGAGCATTATTAATATGCTCTGCTTTTTTTATCTTATGGCTGTTGTCCTGTTGTCTAACTAAAAACTTTTAACCACAGTAAAGCGATAATCTCGCCCTGTACCAGATACCGACTCACCTAAATAAGGGTAATAATCACGGTTAAATAAATTGGCGACAGTAAAACGTATCTCGGTATTATCGATAAAAGCAGGTTTCCAATTAGCGAATAGTCCATGAATGGCATAGCCTTTACTTTTTGGTAATGACCAATAAGTAGCAGCCGGATCAGCATCCATCGGTGAACGACGTTGAGCGCCAATAAAGTCCCCTGTCCACCCAGCAACCATATTTATTTGTGGGATTTTCATTCCAAGGGTGGCATGTAATGCATCCGGTTGAATTTCTGCAATCCATGTTTTTTGTCCAAACCACGGATCACGAGGAGATTGATCGCGTTTACCTTTCATTGTCGAATACGCTAAGCGACCAAAGAGATTAGCACTGTCATAAAATGCCTCTATTTCCATACCTTGAATATGGTAGCCAGGTAAATTGCGATAATTTCCAAGGGAAGGAGGACAACTTCCATTGTTTCCGGTTACTTTTCCGCTTTCACAATAGACACCGCGACGACGGAATATCTCATCTTTCCCACGGGTATCAAAAAATGTACTTCGAAGTTGCAGCTGATCTTCTTGTTGGAAAACATTTTCAAAATCAACAATGGCGCCAATCCGTGTTGCGGTAACGGTCTCTTTATCTAAATGGCGACTCGTGCCTGTCAAACTAGAGATACTGGCTTGCACTTCATATTGTTCATCAATTAACGGCGCACGCCATGTATGAGTTATATCACCAAAAAATCTAATATTGGGGCTCGCTTTCCATAAAATACCCAAATGAGGTGTAATGCCACGATAAGTTACATCACTATAATCATGACCGTAATAGGGATTAGGATCTTGATAAACCTTCGCTCGACTCCCTACTCCTTGATTTTTCACTATATCATAACGCACACCAGGCGTGAGGGTTAGTGTTCGATAACTAATTGAATCTTGAAGATAAAAACTCGTGGTTGTTTGCGTCCCTTCTGGCATATAAGGTGGTGCATAATAGCCATAATTATAATTTGGATTTTTCGCTTTATCCCGCGTAAACATTAACACATTACGATCATTACGGTGCCAACGCGCTCCTACTAAAATCACATGTTCGGTAGCTCCTTGCATCACGGTACTTTCATTTTTCACTTCAATTTGATGATTTTTATAGTTGACCCAACTTTGGTTACCCATACTACTACTTAGATAAGAACTCGCATTATCAGGGCGTTTATCATTCTGTTTGGTATTTGAATAACCATAAGTCAATGTGAAATTAATCAGGTCAGAATCAATTGGCTGAATATTCCATTTCACACTCACAGTGTCATCTTTTTGGTCACGATAAACTAACTTACGTTTCATCGCTCCATCAAAACCATATTTATCAACATCATATTGACTCGGTTTTGCCAGTTCATCTCGCTTCGCAGCCCAAGGCGTCCAGCCATCACTGACAGATCTTGATGCTGATAAAGTTAATGTTTGTGCGTCTGTTAAATAGACATTGGTTTTAATTAAAAACGAATCTTGATCTGATTGTGAATAACCAAATTTAGTGCCATCAGGACGACGTAAATCATCACTTTTACGACGATTAAAATAAAATAGACCGTCAGCCGTTCCATCCATTAGCTTGCCATATATCGCACCACTATAACGATTTTGCCTATCATTAGTATGATGTCCATATTTTAAAAACATACCAATATGCTGATCAGGTAACAGTAAGTCATCCGGATCTTTCGTTTCAATCCGTACGGAGCCACCAAATCCTCCATTTCCTTGGGTGATATTATGTGGCCCTTTATCGACATCAAGGCGTTTAATTAATTCAGGATCGATAAATATGGAACCTTGACGATATTTTTCAAACGTCTTCGGTGTACCATCAAGAGTGATTTTCACATCTTCCGGATTGCCCATTCCCCAAATATTTAAAGTTTGCCCGCCAGGTCTTGGTGAGCCAGATGAAGAAATCCCTGGTAATTTATCTACCAATTCAGCGATATTATTTGGCTGAATTCTATTGATATCTTTTAATGTCAAAGCCGTGCTTCCTGCTTCAACACTCGAATTTAATTTTCCGGAAACATAAATAGGATCAAGCACCACAGTTTCAGATTGTTGAGTTTGTGATGTTTTTTCTGTGCTTTGTGAAGCAACGCTATTAAACGAAGCAAGTGTAGTGAGTAATAAAAAAATCGCATGAGATGAAAATGAAACGGCCCCCATTCCCTGAAAATGAGGCTCATGCTTAATTAACAAAAAGTTCATAATAGTATCTTTTATATGGTTATTAATACGCAAATAAATAGCTAAAAATACATTTAACAACACAATCATGTTAATGATAATTATTATCATTACATAGCTTTTTTTGATCCAAACCATAAAAAAGTTAACTAAACTAAAAACGAGCTATATTTAAAACAGAATAACTAAATAATTTAATATTAATGATATAATTAACTAATAACATTGGTTACTATATGGATTAATACTTGTCTAATCAGAACAGTGAGGGAATGGGGCTATTTATCTATTTAGCATAATAAATGATGCAAATATGCGGTTATCTGCTGAGAATAAATCACATTTTACTTTTAATATTAATCTATTATAAAAATAGATTAAAAACTTTCATGCCCGATTGATTGAACATTGCTATCACAGTAATTCTTTCCGCAAAAAAATGACTCATGTTACTATCATTTACCTTACAAATAATTTGTGATCAGTATTATGGAAAACACAGCACCACAAACCTCTCTTAGTAAAGGCCTTATTTTACTTATGGCCGTTGCCACTGGCATGGTTGTCGCAAGTAACTATTATGCACAACCGCTACTTGATTCAATTGCAAATTATTTTCATATCTCTGCCACTTTAGCTGGCTTTATTGTCACTACAGCACAATTAAGTTATGCCTTAGGTTTAATGCTATTGGTTCCTCTTGGCGATATTTTTGAACGTCGTTCACTGATTGTTATCATGACGCTGATTTCAGCGAGCGGCTTATTAATTACGGCAATGGCACCTAATATTTGGCTTATGTTAATTGGTACTGCCCTATCAGGTATGTTCTCGGTCGTCGCCCAAATTCTGGTTCCTTTTGCCGCTACACTTGCTGCACCTCATCAACGAGGAAAAGCGGTAGGTACTATTATGAGTGGGCTTTTACTTGGTATTTTACTGGCAAGAACAGCGTCAGGGCTGATGGCTTCCTTTACTAATTGGCAGGGCATTTTCTGGCTAGCAAGTGTTTTTCTAGCTATTTTAGCTATTACACTATGGCGCTGTTTACCTACCTATAAAAGCCAAACAAATTTAAATTATTTTCAACTGCTCGGTTCTATTTTTAAATTGTTTGCCACGACCCCAGTATTACGTACCCGCTCACTGATTGGTGCACTTATCTTTGCCCACTTTGGTTTACTGTGGACATCAATGGCTTTTTTACTCGCTTCTGATCCCTTTAATTATTCCGATGCAGTTATTGGCTTGTTTGGACTTGTCGGTGCTGCGGGAGCACTAATGGCAGGTAAAGCGGGTGTATGGGTTGATAAAGGCAAAGGTAAAAAAACGACTACTTCAGGTTTAATTCTTCTTTTCATTTGTTGGGGACTTATTGTTATCGCCCCTTATTATCAATGGATTGGACTGATTAGTTTTATTATTGGTGTGGTTTTATTAGATTTAGCCGTTCAAGGTGTTCATGTCACTAACCAAAGCACTATCTACCGTATTTTACCTGATGCCCGAAATCGGCTTACTGCCGCTTATATGACTAGCTATTTTATCGGGGGCACCCTAGGCTCTTTATTATCGGGTTACGCTTATCACCAATATGGCTGGATTGGTGTTTCCAGCGCCGGTGCAATCATTGGCTTATTAGGTTTACTGGTTTGGTTATTTGGTTATAAAAATGATCCAGTGATCCAATCTGAATCATAAAACTTATCTCAAAAGGGGTATTTTATGTCAGCAATACCCCTCTAAACAGAACAAAACGTAAATGTTTTAACAGCGTGATTACTATTTATGTATATCATCATCTCATTCTTTATTAAGAAATACATATCAATTATATCAATATAGCATAAACGGCATAGTTTCTAAGTGGTATTATTAACAATAGAATCATTATAGTGTAAAATAAATTTATTACGTGTTTTATCGTAGAAATCGATCCATTTTTTCCTAAATAGACTATTATTCATAAGTAAATAAGGGATAAATTGATTTTTATAACTTATTGTAAATAGATAAGCACCTAGTGATTTTTTTATGTTATCATTCAAAAAATTTATGAATCAGGTAGCATAATCAAAAAAACATAGTGACTATAAATAATAAAAATTGCTAAATTGTGTGTTTAATATACCATTTAACATGTTGATAACAACGTTATCCTAATTATCGAAACTAACAAGGTGTCTAAAAATGGAAAGCTAATTTACGCCAACAGAAGAACTACTAAACACTCGCGCTACACAACAGAAATCGCTTAACAAAGATATTCCTTACCAAGAAATTTTGTTAACTCGCCTGTCTATGCACGTCCAGAGCAAACTTCTTGAAAGTCGTAATAATATGTTAAAGTCTCAGGGCATTAACGAGACATTATTTATGGCACTTATGATTTTAGATACAACGGAAAATCGTAGTATTCAACCATCAGAATTGAGTGCGGCGTTAGGCTCATCAAGAACAAATGCCACTCGTATTGCAGATGAATTAGAAAAACAAGGATGGATTGAGCGTCGTGAAAGTCATAATGACCGTCGCTGTCTACATCTTCATTTAACTGATGCTGGAGAAGAGTTTTTAAATAGCTTATTACCACCACAGCACGAATGTTTAAAGAAAATTTGGTCGGTATTAGATGAAGGTGAACAAAAACAGCTAGAAACCCTAATGCGTAAATTATTATTACAACTTGATACATTAGCGGATAATCAGCAGGAATAACCATCACCATCAATAAACTTATTGATCTAATCTGTATTAGCTCAGATTTGACCTGACTAGCTATGGCACAGAGCTAACATAAATCTGACAGGTCGCTCTGTGCCAAAAGCCAACATTCCCCAGCCCTTGCACTCAATCATGTCTGATATTTAATCTATCATACTACCGACAAGCTCTATGTAACATTGGCTACTTAGGCTATTTATACCCAATATTTTGATATTTCAGATGAACTGGTTACAACAGCATGTTGAGACAAGATTTTCTCGAGTAAAAAAACATGTGTGTCATGATCAGGATCAGCACAACAATCACTTGCAATCACTAGACGATAATCTAGGTCAAATGCCTGACTAACTGTAGATAAAATCACGCCACTGGTCGTGACTCCTGCAAGGATCAAGGTTTCAATACCTTGTGTACGAAGAACCATCTCAAGCTCAGTAAATGAAAAAGCCCCTACTCTACGTTTAATAATAACGATTTCATTTTCCTGCGGAAAAATATCATCATGAATAGCGGAACTTTCACTATTGGTGATTAATATTCCATTGTCTTTAATCGATGAGAAAATTATGTTGTTTTGACTAACCTCAGGATACCCCTCACGAAACTCAACACTAACATAGATAATCGGTATGCCTGCTGCACGCGTAGCGGAAATTAATGATGATGTATTACGAATAACATCTTCAGCACGATCTTGTGGAAGGAAATTATTAAGAATGGTCGTCTGAAAATCCATTACCAGCAGAGCACTATTTTTATCGATATTATTATTGTTATTGTTGAATTGTGTTGTCATAAAATCTCCGAAATATACAGGTGAAGAAGAACGAAGTTCATCAGCGTATAACTGAATTACGATGTAATTTAAAATTCCAAGCGGCTCCCAACAATAAGACAACACTAGTTGCCAGAAAAACTGCGCGCATACCTATATGACCACCAATAACGCCACCTATTAACGGGCCGATGAACTGACCTGCAAACTGGGCTGCGACCGAATAGCCAAGGATACTGCCTATCATTCCTTCTGGAACGTGATGACGTATTACTGCCGCAATACAAGGCAACAATCCCCCCAATGCTAATCCCATAAGAAAACGTAAAATAATAAGTTGCCAACCAGAGGTAACAAAGGCCTGAGGGATCAGCAATAAACCGGCTATAGCTAGTGCCAGCGTGATAATACGCAAATGCCCTATCCTATCTGCTAATTTCCCAAGCCAAGAGGCTGAAATAATACTACCTAAGGCAGCAGCGGCCATGACATAACCTGCAACCCTAGTTATCTGAGCAGGATCATTAACGAGTGTACGCACATAGACTGTAATAATAGGTTCTATCGACATATTGGCCAGCATCAGCAACAACCCCGTGCAAAGCATGCTAACTATCACAAATCGTGCAGGTAACTGCGACCAACTCACTTGCATTTTTGTCGTAGTATTTATGTATTTCGGCGTATCTTCACGGATAAGCGTAAGGGTCATGATAAAAGACAAAAAGATCAGTGCACCGGCACAGAAAAACGTGTTTCGAATACCGAACAAGTCAGGTAACCACCCTCCAGCTAGAGGGCCAATAAGATTACCCGCCATTACACCACATGAAACAATGCCCAACGCCCAAGCAACACGCTCTCTTGGAGCTTGTACTGCAATAAGAATAGTTGCTCCAGATGAGTATCCCCCCCCGCCAAACCAACTAATAGCCTTAGACCGACAAGTTGCCAAATATTTGTTACCATTCCCATAAGTGAGACGGTCACCGCCATACCAAGACTGGCTCTTACGAGCATCGATTTACGTCCATATTTGTCACCGAGCTTTCCCCATACTGGAGCAATTAAGCCAGCAGTGATAAACGTTGCACTGAATGCCACGCCAGACCATTGGACAATGGCGGCGTGACCTTGAACACCAAGCTCTTCAACATATAGGGGGAGGAACGGTAACATCAAGGTCATTGCAAAAACAGTTGAAAAAGAACCAATAAAGCAAACGAGCAGATTTCGACGCCAAAAGCTGTTATATAATTGAGTCATAGAAATATTCTTTTCTGGTATACCAAGTTGGTATACCATATAGATAATTTATTTTACTGTCAATTTTTAGGAGAGTATTGCCGTTATGAGCCAAGTGTTAGAGGTTGAAAAACAATTAAGAAAACTGATACTCAACATGGAACTAGGCCCAGGAGAACGGTTAACTGAACGCTGGGCTGAAGCGAAATTTAACGCATCGAGAACTCCCGTTCGAGCCGCATTACAAAAGTTGGAATCAGAGGGACTTATATGTCGTGATGGTATACGTTGGTTAGTGGCACCAATCGATGCCGATGAAATCGAACAATTATGTATTTACCGAGAAATACTGGAGGTAGCAGCATTAAAACTTTCAGTCAGCCAGATCACCGAAGAACAGTTGAACAATTTGGAACGCCTGCTTAAAGAAACCACGGTAGATTCACCAGAAGAGAGCATGGAAAATGCTGGAACACGATTCCATAGAGAGTTGGCACGCCTTTGTAATAACGCATTTATTATTGAAGGGATAAATGATGCCCTACGTAGGCTTTCGCGAGCACGATGGCTTGATAGAGCGCCGTCTAATCCAGCGTGGGATGAGCATCGTGAAATATTTGTCGCACTTCGTTCGAGAGATACGGACAAAGCCGTAGAACTACTCGCCACTCATTTGTGCGAAAGTAGACTCCGTTTACTAGATACCATTACATCTAGTAAACGTAGCCTAAGAGCAAGAGGCATTGCGATATCCTGACCAAATACCACCAACCTCATTTACAACATGAATTGATAAACAAATATATTCATTCACATTTATAATTGGCCTTTCGTGCTAATTATTATTCTAATATAAGCCCAATATATATGTTTCCGGATTTTATTCTGGAAACATATATAATGCTTTTTCTGGTTTATGGAGATCTTCTAAATGAGTGTAAATGAGGAAAAAAATCCACCTCAGGCTCCCATTCGCAATAAAAA
>NZ_BAABMO010000062.1:0-12163 GCF_054767435.1 Proteus sp. MB838 | reverse complement strand
ATAAATGCAATCTTATTTAGATGATTTTTATATACTTTGAGTCACTCTAAAAACTTGAGATTTTTATTATTTAAAATCAAACGATATGAGAGGTTATAAATAATCTTTTTAAGATAGTTTTATATCGCTCATGGAGGATATATGTTCAAAAAAAGCTTATTAGCTATTTCTTTACT
The DNA here is from genome assembly GCF_054767435.1 of Proteus sp. MB838. Lineage (NCBI taxonomy): Bacteria > Pseudomonadati > Pseudomonadota > Gammaproteobacteria > Enterobacterales > Morganellaceae > Proteus > Proteus sp. MB838. The sequence continues at coordinate 11,987 of NZ_BAABMO010000062.1, read as the reverse complement.
TACTTTATCAAGTAGTATCGCTTTCGCTGCGACACCAACCGCTAAATTAAAAGTAAGTGGGGATATCCAACCACCAACTTGTACCATCAATGGCGAAACAAGTGAAACTACTGTTGAATATACTTTTGCTGTAACTCCTGGCCTTTTCCCTGCAAAAGGTGATTTAACATTAGAGCCTCAATCAAAAAATATTGTCGTAACTTGTGATGCAAAAACTTATCTAGCTTTTACTCCTACTGATAATAGAGCTGGGACAGAAAAAAAAGAAGGTGATTCTTATTTTGGTTTAGGCAGTTATAAGATGGCAGTCGATGGAAAAGAGGCTGTTGATACTAAAGTAGGTTACTACACAGTTTCAATGAAAAATGCCACAGTAAAAGAAGATTTGACTAGTGAAGAAAAGAAAGTCTATGTAATGGATTCTAGATATGGCAGATCTACTTCTAAGACACTAGTAAAAAATGATTCATTAGGTTGGGCTCGTAGTAATGCTAATGATTATGCTGACGGTCAAGTATTTGCGGCAGATTTTGAAGTCACACCAACCATCAATAGCGCACTAAAAAATAGTGATGGTGATGCTAAGTTAGATGGTTTAGCCACATTAACATTCCAATTCGGAATTTAATTAAAAAAAACGTAAGAAATCATTTGGGTTTCTTACGTTTTTATTTAAATATTTTTATAAATTATCAGATATAGAAAGTCTTTTATTAATTATCTTATATAGACTATATATTTTAGAGTAGCCGATTTGATATAGAATATAAAAACCCATTTTAAAATCACCAATTAAATTACAAGACTGTTTTTTATTTTCTATAAGCGTATAATTAATTAAAAATTATTATAAAGGTCGAATTAGTTAAATACATCAGAAAAAGAAACTACACTAGCTGGCTTTAGGTTATTATGAATATTATAAAATCTTTTTATTTTACCTTACCATTTTTAAGTATTTCATTAGTATCAACATCTGCTTTTGCAGATATTTATAACGATCTAGCACCATCATTTAATGATGATTGTTTTGTGTCACAAAAAGATATAACCATAGAGTATCATAATCTTAAAGCTTATATGTTTAAATCTAATGAAAATAATAAGTTAGATGATCGTTATACATTAATAAATATAAGCTGTCCTTCACCTGTTTCACCTGTACTATTTTCAATAAAAGCAGATGAAAAAATGGGAACAACCACAGATAATGATCAAACTCATTTTGGCCTTGGCACTATAAATACAACAGGTAAGATTGGTTTTTTTCAGGTATCTGTTGAAAAAGCCACAGTAGATGGTATTGATGTTAATATTTATGAAACAGATAACGAAAATAATATTGGAATAATAAAAACAAGCCCACAATTAAAAATAGGCACTCTAAACGGATTTAGTCAAGATGGTGTAACACCTTCGAAAGGGAATAACTATCAATTAAAGTTAAAAATTTCACCAACAATTTATAGTTTAAAAGAAACAAATGGCCCTCTTGTCGATGGTGGAGAACTTTCAGGCTCTCTATTATTCGATTTTTCATTTGGATCTTAAAATTTAAAAACGCGACGTTTTACTATGGGGTTCATTATGCATTTTCGATATCGTAAAATGATATTTTTATTATTAGCTTATCTAATTAACAATAATTTAGCATTAGCTGATAATAAAAATATCGAGTTTGATATTGACTCACTTAAATCTCTTGGTTATGGCAGTGAAATCGCTGATTATTTTAAAGAAGGAAGTCATTTTCTTCCTGGTTATCATGATGTAACAATTATAGTAAATAGTAGCCTTAACTATTCTGATAATATTCTTATTAATGAATCAGGTAATCTTTGCTTAAATAATCAATTAATAGATAAGCTGAAATTAAAAAAAAAGAGATAAATTCAGATTGTGCTGATTTTTTAGAGATATATCCTAAATCAGATATTACCTATCACCCAAATAACAACTCTATTGATATCACTATTAATGATGATTACTTCGATCAAAGTGCCTATGGTAATGAATTAACCTATGGTGGCTTAGGGGTATTCAACAACTATAGAATCTATGGTATGAAGTTAAATGGCTCTAATAATAGGAATTTTTATCAAGGTGATTTTAAAACAGGTATAAATTTTTATAATTGGATTTTACGTAATAACAGTAGCTTTTCTTCAGGTGATGGGAAAACTTACTATAGATTTAATGAAACAACGCTTTCACGTACAATAGAACGCATCAAAGCCATTTTACAATTAGGCCAAATTACATCTAATAGTGAGTTATTAGATAGTGCTGATGTGAATGGTTTTCAATTATATTCAGATAGTAGCTATCAAAACAGTAAGTTGACAGTTCCTATTACTGGGATGTCTGAAAAACCGGCTACCGTTGAAGTCACACAAAATAATCGATTGTTATATAGAACGATAATACCTGCAGGCCCTTTCCAATTAAATAACATTAGTGGTGTATCATCAAGTCAACCATTACATGTCAAAGTTATTCAAGATGATGGTACTATTCAAGAATTTGATGTTATTACATCAAATAAAGACTTAAAAAATCCACAAAGTAGTACCAGCTTTAACTTTTTTATGGGGAAATATAGAAAAAACTCAAGTGATGAACGCATACATACTCCTTTTATTACCGGTTTTGAAGGTGGCATTAATTATTTAAATCATAATTTTCTAGGGGGTATGGAAATATCATCAAAATATAAGTCCATTGTAGGTAGCGTAAATAGCGTTTTTGGTGAACATCGTCCTTTATCTACTGGCTTTGGTATTAAATATGCATCTTCTTCTAATAAAGGTGATGGCTTCCAAGCAAATGCTAATTTAAGTTTACCTGTATCAGTATTCTCACTAGGCTTATCAACAATATATCGTTCACGCAACTATTCCACACTCTATGAATCTCTACAAATAGATAATATAGAAGACCCATTAGATGATAATCTTGCTAATAATCAGACAAAAACATCAAGCTCATTATCTCTAAGCTTAGGAAATCAACGTTATGGATCACTGAGTTATAGCCTTAGCTATAGCCAATATTATGGTGATAAAAAAGACAATTATTCAAATACCATTTCTTATGGAAAAAGATTTCCATTTATGTCTTTTAATATTAGCTATCAAAAAAGTAGTAATTTTGAAGATCGTACATTTGTAAACATCAACGTACCTATTAATAATTCATCATCATTTAGTACTCAATACCAACATTATAAAACATCATCTTTAACAACAAATTATAGTAATTATCATAATGATTTATTTAGATATTCTATCGGGGCAACTGCTGATAAAGACAGTAAAGATAAGAATATTAGCGGTAATATCAATGCAACAACTGCTTACAGCCAAATTAGTGCGACAGGCTCCTTTAGTAATAGTAATCAAAAATCAGCGATGCTGACAGCATCTGGTGCTATTGCTTATAGTGATGGGTTATTTGCTACTTCTCCTGTGGAGCTAGGAGATACTTTCGGTATTTTACGTGTTCCAGGACAATCTGGTATTTTAGTTAACTCTATGGGTGGTGGTACGACAATAACTAATCACTTTGGTACCGCCGTTATTCCTAACTTACCAGTAAATAAAAAAACAACTGTTCTATTAAATACTAAAAATTTACCACTCAATGTTATGTTAGGCACAACATCCTTTGATATTGCATTGGCAAAAGGTACTGTTTTTTCTCGTGAGATCCCCGTCAATACAATGAAGCAAGTTTTATTAGAAATAAAAAAACCAGATGGTAAACCTGTTAATACAGCAAATAGTGTTATTGATGATAAGGGAAATCTAATAGGTGTTATTATGGGGGACGGTAATGTTATAATAAGTAATGAGCAAATCGGTAAGCCACTAAAAGTAAAATCAGATAATGGTGACATCTGTTCTGTTGATTATTCAGTTCCAGAAGAATTTAATCCAGACTTTTTATATGAAAAAGTTGATGCAATTTGTAAGTAATACAAAGAGGATAGTCTAATTATGAAAATACTAAAAGGAATGATTTTTCTCATTCTATTAATAAGTCATTTTTCTCATGCTAGTTTTCAATTGGAAACCATGACTGTTATTTTAGATTCAGAAGAACCAAGAAAGATTTTTAATGTTAAAAATACGGGTAGTGAACCTATTTTATTATCAACAAAAGTCAGCGATTTAGATAAACAACACGAAATAGCAAAAAATATTATTATAACTCCACCCATTACAAGAATAGAGCCAGATCAAAGTCAGAATATTAATTTTATTTTAAAAGACGGTATTGAATTTGATGATGAACAAATTTTAAAAGCCTCTTTCCAAGGTATTGGTGTTGCAAAGGTCAATTCAACAAAAATGCCTATCAGACAAGATATTGCGATGTTAATTATTCCAAAAGGGTTAACCATAGAGCGTGAACCTTGGAAAAATCTAGAAGTAAAACAAGTCAATAATCAATTAATATTAAAGAATAATGGTAAACAAGTTATTCGTATGGCTCCCGCTTTTAGCTCTTTACCAAGCAATAACGGTTATAGTATTGGTCAATTTTATATTCGTCCTCAAGAAGAAATTAAAGTTGATGTAAAAGAAAAGTTAACAGAAATAAAAATATCACCTTTAAGTCGTTATGGATTTAAATTAGCAGGTGATATTAAAATGAAAGTTAATAATTAAAATAATTAATATATAAAGCCTTGATATGTTATATCAAGGCTTTTTTATTTATGTAGACATTTATATTATTAACCCTACATATTTATTTTTACAAAAATCTACACGCTTATACTTTATTTGAATTGACCTTCCTGTAGGGGGAAAGATTATTGTTCTCTGTATTCGTATCTATAAGGAATACATGATGAAAAAATTACTTTTTCCCTCTCTCTTAGTATTGTCAACGGTTAGTGGTACTGTACAAGCGGCAAATCATGCTGTAGTTGAAGTTTATAAAACCGAAAATTGTGGTTGCTGTAATTTGTGGGCTGATGGTGTAAAAGAAGCGGACTTTGATGTTAATATCAATATTGTCTCTGAAACAGAATTAATGCAAAAATATCAGCAAGCAGTAGTCCCTGATAATTTATTAAGCTGTCACTATGCAACATACCAAGGCAAAGACTTAGTCGGACATATTCCTATCGATAGCTTAAAAAATATAGACTTAATGGATAAAAAGCAAACAGGCATTGCTGTTGCAGGTATGCCAGCGGGTAGCTTAGGTATGTATGCAGGGGACTATAAAGAACCTTATCAAGTCATTGCTTTTGATAAAGCAGGTAATCAATCACTATTTAAATCATACAATTAATTTTTACTCTCATCATATTGATGTAACAAGAATATTTCTCTCCTATTATATTATTCTTATTTTATTTTCTGCCTGTACTAAAACAGGCAGTTTTTTATTTTACTAGCCTTGGGACTACCGGATTTTCTGGTGACGATTTTAAAAATGACATACAAAGAGCACCTAAAATAACCAAGAGCATAATCAAATCAAAACCATCAATAAAAGAGGCAACATGTGCTTCTCTTATTACTAATGCCATCGTTGTTTGATAATGTTCAGTAATATTCCCTGCTAATTTTTGCTCACCAGTTTGTATGTATCCTCTTAACAAATCATAATGAGTATCATATGAGATCCTCAAATAAGTATTGATAATAGCTCCTGCAAGGGCTGGCATTAAGACTCTCGCTATCGAAATATATGCCCCTAAATGTAACGCTTCTTGTGGCTTGATATTAGTAACAAATGAGGCAATTAATCCGATAAGTAGCAAACATTCCCCTATTGCTTGCATAGATATGACAATAAAGAAATCATTAGCTCGCCACTGATAATCAATTTGATGACCGATTAAACATGCACCTCCAATAATCATAATACCTATTAACATCATTAATCGTGGCTCTAAACGCCGTGCAAGAAAAATAGCTATTGGACTACATAATAGATAGATAAAGAAGGCAAGATTGGTAACTTGACCTATTTGTAGTGGTTTCAACCCACCAACAACACTCAAAAATGAAGGTATAAATAACGAATTAGGTAACATCAAAAAGCCATATAAACAGGCAATAATAAAGCAGAGCCGTAAATTACTATCTTTGATCCAATTTAAGTGACCAAAGCTTTGTTTATAAATATAAGCTCTAATAATAAATGTCCCCATCAGTATAGCGCTACCGATTAAGCAAGACACGACCAGCCCAGAATCCCACCAACCTAACAATTCACCTTGAACGACACCAATATATAATAGCGTTAATCCTAAGCATTTAAGCGCCATTCCTCCCCAATCACTTTGAGCGAGCAATGATTTATTAATAGGTGAGAGTGGCATTCCCCACCAGGTAAAAAATAGGATGACTAAGGTGAAAATAGCGGATAACCAATAAATCCAACGCCAATTCAATATGTCAACAAATTCTCCTGAGATCCCCACTCCCGCATCCATTCCTACAGAAACACGTAAGCTATAAGCCGCCATAACGATTAGCCAAACACTGGGATTTAAACTTTTTAAGGCTAATGAAATCGTCATCGGCAAATAAACTCCGATACAAAATCCAATCATAAAATGAGCAATAAAAAGTCCGCCAAAACCAATCTGTTGTCCTATTATGGGAACCACTAATCCACAACAAAAAAGGATAAAACTCGCACTGATTAATATTTTTTCTGCGCCATAAACCACCATAAACCAAGGTACAAGAGTCATACTGATCAATTGAGCTATATTAAGAGCCACATTCAACCAAGATCCTTGGGCAACATCTAAACCAAACACGCCTCTTAAATCCGCTAACGAGATAGAAAACATACGTACAAAAAGTGTTGATAAAATAGCCCCGGTAAAAACAGCCATAACAACAAAAATAGGACGATGATTTTGTGCTGCTGATAATAATTTAATCACTGCGATCCCCCTCCTCCTCTACAGGAAGGCTTTCTGTGTCAATTTTCACTTGCACAGACATACCCGCTCTTAATTTAGCTAAGTGTCGGTTATCACTATTGAGCGTGATATAAACCGGAATACGTTGTACTACTTTAGTAAAATTACCACTGGCATTATCAGCAGGAATAAGAGCTGATTCACCACTACTTTGTGCGCCGATATATCTCACTTTTCCTGAAAAAACATCGGTAGGAAAAGCATCAACTTTGATAGCAACAGATTGTTCTGGCTGTACTTTTTTTATTTGTGTCTCTTTTAAATTGGCAATAATGTATACATTGTTAATCGGTGTTAAAGTCACAATTTCGCTACCCGCAGTCACAAGGCTACCGATATTGACTTTTATTTTATTTAATTGCGCATCGAAAGGAGCCTTAATAGTCGCGTATGAAAGCTCCGTTTCAGCCTGCTGATACTGTGTTTGAGCGATATCTTTTTGTGCCAGACGTATTTTTTCTTGAGATTTTAGTAATACCAGTGCTTGTTTAGCCTGATCCCACTCATTTTTCGCAGCACTTTGTAATTTCATTAAACGTTGCAAATCAGATTGAGCATCTAAATAATTTTGTTGTGTGATTGCCCCACTATTAATTAAATCTTTACGCAACATTGGGCTGCGCTTAGCTTGGGTAACATCAATAACTGATGCTTGATAACGATTAGCTAATTTCTCAATATTTAATTGATATTCTTTAATTTCTTCAGTGAGATTATCTAAAGCTAATTGGGCTTTTTGATACTCTGCTAATGCCGCTTGCCGATTTAATATTTGTTCTTTCTTATTAATTTCAGCAATGACCTCACCACGTTTTACTACTTGGTAATCCTCTTTATTAATCTGAGAAATAAACCCAGTCATTCGTGATTTCAATATCGTTGAGTCCGCTTTTATGTAAGCGTTATCTGTTGTTTGATAACGAGCATCACTCCACCAGCGATCCCAATCTGCAGTCGCTATACCAATAAACGCAACAACACATATCACAGTGATCCAAGGTGTATAAACCATCACTAACTGCATGATTCTTTCTTTTTTTGATTGAATATTTTCCATCTTTCTACTCCTAAGCGAAGCTTAGTGATATTTAACTTTTGCTTTAATCTAACATTGTTAGGTTTAATAAATATGTTAAACTAACATTGTTAGATAGAAAAGAGGAAAATGAGAATTATTTATGAAAAGCCCTAAAATTGATCGATTAAATGTGTTGGATACAGCGCTTTCTTTGCTGGAAAAAGAAGGGATTGAAGGCTTAACAATGCGAAAACTGGCAGATGCATTACATATAAAAGCCGCCTCTCTCTACTGGCATTTTGATAATAAACAAACGCTTATTGAGGGAATGGCAGATCGTATAGTCAGTGAAGTCGCTGTTGATTTTCACTATAGCCAAGATTGGAAAGCGGATCTAAAACGTCTAGCAACAGAGCTAAGAGAAGCTTTTTTACAACATCGTGATGGTGCTAGAGTTTTTGCCGGAACCTATGTGATTTCTGAAAATGTGTTACGTATAAACAATACGCTTATTACTTTAATTATGCAGTCTGGTGCATCTGCTGAATTAGCGAGCAATATGTCGATGACCTTACTCTATTTTATTTTAGGGTGTTGCATTGAACAGCAAGCTATCACGCTTATTGATAGTGAAATTTTAATGCAAAAACGACTCGCTTTTGAACAAATTGTACGTGATAAATACCCTCAAACTTGGCAAGTAAGAGAAATTCTTTTTGCTGATGATTTTGCCATGCGTTTTAATTTTGGCTTAGAGCAATTAGTCACAGGGTTTGAACACCAATTGATGACACCATGAGGTTGGTTTAAAAAGGCCGTTTGTAACTAAACAAACGGCACTTTATTTATACTTAATAACCTATTTATCGTTAATAATCCGTTAGTACAAAGCTACACTGGTCCATAACTTATTGCGGTAGCAATACCAATTGCAGCCATACCTATCACGACCCAAATCATTAAAATAGGGAATACAAATTTAACCCAACGCGTCCACGGCACTTTACCTACCGCCAGTACCGCCATAAGTACACCTGATGTTGGGGTAATAATATTGGTAAAGCCATCACCGAGTTTTAAAATAAGGACACCGGTTTGACGTGTAAGATCAAGAATATCGAGAATAGGCACCATAATAGGCATAACAATCGATGCTTGTCCCGTTCCTGATGTGACTAGCAAGTTAAACAGTAAATTAAAGAAATAAAGTAATTGAGCGCCCCAAAAGTGAGAGGTTTGCTGTAATGGCACTAATGTGGCTTGTACAATAGAATCAAGCACTCGTCCTTCATCTAAAATAACAATAACCGCTCTGGCGATCCCCACCACCAATGCCCCATACACTAAAGATTGAGCACCTTTCATAAAGGTTTTGATATAGTCATTAGGGGCAATTTTAAACATAGCCGCCACAACAATGCTCATCATAATAAAAATGGCTGATAGATGTTCAATCCCCCATTTATATTCAAAAGCGCCATATAAAAACAATCCTATAAACGCTATAAATACCACCAAACTCAATTTTTGCCTCAATGAGAAGGTGCTATCTAATGATTGAGTGTGTGGCTGTTCATAATCAGGATCATCTTTAGCTATTCCATACATATAACTGGTCGTTGGATCATTCGCAATACGTCTGGCATACCAGACAATATAGGCAATAGTGACAACAATTAAGATAGCGAATAATACAACTCGAAAAATAACACCAGAAAAAAGAGGAACTTCAGCTAATGTTTGTGCAGTACCTAAAATAGTTGGATCTAATACACCAACCGCATTACCTGCATAATAGCCTAAATAAACAACTGCAACCCCCGTAATAGCATCAAGTTTCATTGATCGCGAAAGAGCTATTCCTATAGGGATAAACGCAATAACGGCATTGGCCGCAAGCCCAAGGGATGACAACATACCAAAAATAAAAGCAACCGTAATAATAAGAGCTTGATAATTACCTTTGGTTTTAACAATAAGCGCATTAATACCTGAATCAATAGCACGGGTGCGATCATAAATGGCAATCGCGCCACCAATCATAAAGATCAAGAAAATAATACTGGCAGATTGTTTTAACCCTACAGGGATTGCATAAAACACATCCATCAATGAAGCTGGATTTTGTGCAACATAATTAAAGCTATTAGGGACAACGCGGTTTAATCCATTAACGGTTTCCCGCTGATAACTTCCCGCGGGGATCAAATAGGTGGCGATGGCCGCTAAAATAACGATACCAAAAATAATAATAAAGGCATCAGGCATAGCCCATTTTATTTTTTTACTCTTTTCCATACATTCACCTTATTGAGACAGACGCTTAATAACATTTGCAAATAGCACTGTCCTTTCGGTCAATGACGGTAAATCGAGATATTCTTTATCACTATGCTGATAGCCACCAATAGGGCCTAAACCATCAACACTTGGCGTACCGACACCGGCAGTAAATGAGGCATCAGATCCTCCCCCGGTTGAAATATCTTCAATAGCTAAGCCAATTAAATCCGCTTGCTGTTTAATGATTTCTATTAAATTGGCACTTTCAGGTGTTTTCACCATTGGAGGGCGATTAATGCCACCATTTAGCGTTAATTTAACCCCCGCTAACACAGGTTGACTACAAACTTCTCTGACTTGCTTATCAATTTCAATACCCTGCTCATCCGTTGAAATACGCACATCGATTTCAGCTCGTGCATGGGGAGCAACCGTATTGACAGATGTACCACCAGAAATCAGTCCGACATTAACGGAAAGACCTTCATCATGGCGAGAAAGCGCATGTAGGGCCTGAATTTTGTATGAAAGCTCTTGAATAGCACTAATTCCTGCTTCTGGTGCAATACCTGAGTGAGATGCTTTACCTTCAATCAACAACTCATAAGTTCCAACACCTCGACGAGCGCTAACAATGGCACCATTCGCACGAGCAGGCTCCATAATTAATGCATAAGCTTTATTTTTGGCATATTTTTCAATTAAATGACGCGATGTTTTTGACCCTATTTCTTCATCACAGTTAAGCAATATTTCAACATTTTGATAAGAGAGATCGCCACTTTGTTTGAGTGCATTAATCGCATAGTAAGTTAAAACATGGCTGGCTTTCATATCAATAACACCAGGACCATAAGCACGGGAGCCATCGATACTAAATGGGCGCTCTGCTACTGTGCCTTTAGGAAATACGGTATCTAAATGTGCAGCAATAAAAATTTGTGGGTTTGTGGCATCTTTATGAACTAAACGGTAGTTATTCCCTAGTTGTTCATTTTCAAATACTTCAACAACAAAACCTAATTTTTGGTAGCGTTGAATTAAAAGATCAGCGACTGCATCAACCCCTTGTTTATCATAAGAGCCGCTATCGATATTCACTAACTCCTTTAGAAAATCAACCATTTCATCATATTGTGAATTAATTGTGTGTTGCATTTTATTTACCTCTTGTAATTATAATTTGTCTTTTTTAGCTAGATATTTAAATCAAGATGGACTTTATCAACTGCAATAAAATGCTTGATAAAAAGCATTAGCCTTAAAATAAAATGTGGATTTATTTATCAATAACATCACATTAAACTTTACATATATTTAATATGATTGCATCTATTTTTTAAAACCATAATAACAATTAATTAAATAGAATAAGATCTGCTAGAAATCACATGATAGAAATAGATAAAATAATCTAAAGCTAATAAGAACATTGAAAAATAGAAAAGAGGTTTAAGATAAAATACTTTTTACTATTTTATCTTGTTTTTAGAGAGCATTATTTTAAATAGATTTATTTTGTTTTTTGATAAAACCTAAAAAAACAAAATAAAACCAAATTATTTTTTATCAAACAAACAATAAAACCAATAAAATAATTTTTTAACACACTGTATTAAGAAAAATCGCTCTATTATTAAAATAAAAACATTTATTTTCAATTTTATTTGATAAAAGAACAATACAATAAAACTCGGTAATAAATTTATCATACAATATAAAATA
>NZ_BAABMO010000061.1:0-12676 GCF_054767435.1 Proteus sp. MB838 | reverse complement strand
AAGGGGATAACTTACTTGCTCGCGAAAAAATGCACAATGCATCTTGCATCGCAGGTATGGCATTTACTAATGCGTCGTTAGGTATTACACACAGTCTTGCCCATGCATTAGGCGGTGTTTTTCATGTCCCTCATGGCCGTGCGAATGCGTTATTGATGACACATGTTATTGCCTTTAATGCCAATCTTCATGGTGATTGTAATAGCGAAGCAGCGAAGCGCTATGCCTACCTTGCCCAAAGTTTAGGATTACCTGCGCAGACGGTAAAAGAAGGCGTTATCAGCCTTATTGTCGCCATTAATGTATTGAAAGATGAAATGGGTATGCCGAAGAGTATTCGCGATACCGGTGTCAGTGAAGCGGACTTTTATGCCCGTTTAACGGAAATGGTCGGACAGGCTTTACGCGATAGCTGTACGCCGACAAATCCGCGTGACGTAAACACACACCAATTAGAAACATTGTATCGTCAGGCATTTGCCGGTGTATCACACAGTTAATGCTCAATTAATACCGATTAGGTCTAGTAAAGAACATCAGGAGAGCCTCACATGGCCAAATATTCTTTGACGCCACGCGTAAAAATGCTGGCAGAACGTTTAGTTTCACGTAACAGTTCTATTAGCACAGAGCGTGCGACGATTTTTGATTCATTAGATAACAATATTGCCGGTGTGCCCCAAGCGATTAAACCTGCACAACGCTTTTATCAGTTTATTCGTCATTTTCCAAGCTATATCGCTCAAGATGAGCTTATTATCGGTAGCCAATCCTCAACACCACGTGGTGCGATTTTCCACAGCGAAGAAGAAGTGCGTAGTGACTCTATTTATCGCTTTTTAAGTATCAATAATAGCGTTGCATCACCTGATTATATGCTGGTGGTGAATCAAGGTTTCTTAGCCATCAAAGCACAACTTGAAGATAGAATGAGAAGCATTGGTAGTGCGGTAAATCGTAGCAGTATGGATGAAGCCAATTTCTGCAAATCGGCGATTTATGCATGTGATGCGGCACTTTATTTTGCACAACTACTGTCAGCTAAAGCAGAAAATTTAGCCGCAATGGAAGGTAATCCATACCGTAAAGCTGAATTATTAGAAAGCGCGGCTATTTTACGTAAAGTACCCGCCAAGCCAGCAGAAACCTTTAAAGAAGCGGTACAAGTTTTCTATTTATTACAGCTTATTCTTCATCTGGAGAATGGTAGCTACGCTATCAACCCAATGGGCTTTGATAAAGCACTATACCCATTCTATCAACGTGATATTGACCAAGGTCGTTTAACGCCAGCACAAGCTTATGAAATTGTTGAAAGTCTTTGGCTAAAACTGGCTGAGCTATCCGAAGTGCGCGCAACGAAAGAAGTCGATGGCTATCCAATGTTTGATGCCATGACCCAAGGTATCGATATTAACGATCCTCGCGTCAGTATTAACGAACTTTCAGAAATGTTGTTATCAGCGCGCGCTAATCTATCAGCATTACACAGTTCACTACAAGTCCGTTTATATAACGGTCGTATGAATACACCACCGCAATATGCTTCACCTTCAGCCAATGTTGTTACACCGGCGACAGCAAATGGTGAGTTGACTGTAATGGAAGGCTTAACTCCCCGTCTACAGCGCCTGCGTAATCGTTATTTAGAGGCTCGTCCTAGTGTTTCAATTTATAGAGCATTAGCCTTTACTGAAATTGCTCGCAATAATCCTGGTTTACCGCCTATTTTATTGCGTGCTAAAGCTTTCCGCCGTGCTTGTGAAACCGCACCTATCTTAATTCAAGATGAAGAGCTTATTGTGGGACATCCTTGTGGGAAACCGCGTGCTGGCGCTTTCTCTCCTGATATCGCATGGCGTTGGGTACGTGATGAACTCGACACCATGAGCACGCGCCCACAAGATCCATTCCAAATTTCAGAAGAAGACAAAAAAGTCATTCGTGAAGAGATAGTGCCATTTTGGGAAGGTCGCTCTTTAGATGAAATCTGTGAAGCGCAATACCGCGAAGCGGGTGTATGGGAGTTCAGTGGTGAAACCTTTGTCAGCGATCTCTCTTATCATCAAATTAATGGTGGTGGTGATACTTGCCCTGGTTATGACGTGCTGTTATTCACCAAAGGGATGAACGGTATTAAAGCCGATGCACAAGCGAAATTGGCTGAATTAAGCATGGAAAATCCTGCTGACATTGACCGTATCTATTTCTATAAAGCGTCGATTGAAAGTTGTGAAGGTGTTATCGCTTATGCTCATCGTATTGCCGAGCACGCCCGTGAATTAGCCTCTAAAGAGAGTGATCCACAACGTCGTGAAGAGTTATTGACCATTGCTCAAGTCAATGAAAATGTTCCTGCTAATCCACCAAAAACATTGCAAGAAGCACTGCAAAGTATCTGGACTGTAGAGTCATTGTTTGAAGTTGAAGAGAACCAAACGGGACTTTCTTTAGGTCGCTTAGATCAATACTGTTTCCCAATGTATGAAAACGACATTAAAACAGGTCGTTTAACGCGTGAACAAGCACTGGAAATGATGCAGGCCTTTATCATCAAATGTGCCGAATTAATGTGGATGTCTAGCGAACTTGGCGCAAAATATTTTGCCGGCTATCAACCCTTTATCAACTTAACGGTGGGGGGACAAAAACGCTCAGGTGGCGATGCTTGTAACGATTTAACTTACTTGATTATGGACGCAGTACGCTTTGTGAAAGTGTATCAACCTTCGCTGGCTTGTCGTATCCATAACCAATCACCACAGCAATATATGGAAAAAATCGTTGATGTGGTCAAAGCGGGAATGGGCTTCCCTGCCTGTCACTTCGATGATTCTCATATCAAGATGATGTTGCGCAAAGGCTTCGACTTTGAAGATGCACGCGATTACTGCTTGATGGGCTGTGTTGAACCACAAAAATCAGGTCGTATCTATCAATGGACATCAACGGGTTATACCCAGTGGCCAATTGCCATTGAATTTGTATTAAATCGTGGTCGTATGGTGCTGTTTGATAGCTACCAAGGCTTAGACACCGGCGATTTACGTGATTTACGTACTTATGAGGATTTCGATCGCGCGGTTAAAGAGCAAGTCGCACATATTATTCGTTTATCAGCAATTGGTACGGTTATCAGCCAGCGCGTTCACCGTGACATTGCCCCAAAACCACTCATGTCGCTATTGGTTGAAGGTTGTATGGAGCAAGGTAAAGACGTGACAGCGGGTGGTGCGATGGTTAACCACGGACCGGGTCTGATCTTCTCTGGTTTAGCCACTTATGTCGATTCTATGGCGGCAATTCGCAAACTGGTTTATGAAGACAAAAAATATACCTTAGAGCAAATACGTGACGGCTTATTAGCTAATTTTGAAGGGCACGAAGAGTTACTGCGTGACTGTTTAAATGCACCGAAATTTGGTAACGACGATGATGTTGTTGACCAATATGCGTTAGACATTACCGAATGGACTGAACGTGAATGCCGTAAATATAAAATGCTCTACTCCACATTTAGTCACGGTACGTTATCTATCTCTAATAACACGCCAATTGGTGAATTAACCGCAGCAACACCAAACGGTCGTTTAGCATGGAAACCATTATCAGATGGGATCAGCCCTACACAGGGTGCCGATAAACATGGCCCAACTGCCATCATTAAATCCATCAGCAAGATGAATGTTGAAACCATGAATATCGGTATGGTTCATAACTTTAAATTCCTCAAAGGCTTGCTAGATACCAATGAAGGGCGCCAAGGATTAATTACCTTATTAAGAACCGCCTCTATTTTGGGTAATGGTCAGATGCAATTTAGCTATGTCGATAATGAAGTACTGAAAAAAGCCCAATTAGAGCCTGAAAAATACCGCGATTTAATTGTCCGGGTTGCTGGCTACAGTGCGTACTTCGTTGAATTATGTAAAGAAGTTCAGGATGAAATTATTAGTCGTACTGTGATTGAAAAATTCTGATCATAGACCCAAGGAGGGCTAAGTGTCCTCCCTATTAATCGCGACAAGACAAGATGTAAATTTATCGAACAAGGATGTTTGATGCAGATTTGGAGGCGTAAAGATGGAGACGGCAGCAGAAATAAGAGGGCGGATATTTAATATCCAAAAATACTCTATTTATGATGGTGATGGTATTCGTACTCTGGTTTTCTTAAAAGGCTGTAATATCCGCTGCCCTTGGTGTTCAAACCCAGAAGGTCTTAGCAGTGAATTTCAGGTGATGTACTCTCGCGATAAATGCGTAGATTGCGGTAAATGTGTTGATGTGTGTCCGGCTGGTGTGCATTACATGACAACCAATGAGCAAGGTCAGCAAGTTCATCGCGTTGATCGCGCCGTTGATTGTATTGGATGCCGTAAATGTGAAGAAGTGTGTCTTTCTGATGCACTGGATATTATGGGTAAAGATGTCTCTGTATCTGAATTGATGGACATTATCATGCAAGATTACGACTTCTATATCTCTTCCGGCGGTGGTGTCACAATCGGTGGCGGCGAAATGAGTTTACAAACGGATTTTGCTGTAGCTCTGCTACGTGAATGTAAAAAGATGATGATCAATACCGCGGTGGAAACACAAGCAACCACTAATGTAGCTAATTATGAAAAATTAGCGCAAGTCGTTGATCAATTTCTAATTGATATCAAACACATTGATACTACTCAGCATAAAGCATTATTTGGCATTGGTAATGAGAATGTCCGCCGTAATTTAGAGCGTTTGATGGATCTCGGTGCAAATGTGGTTATCCGTATGCCTTTAGTGCGAGGTTATAACGACTCTTATGATGCGATTACTGGTGCGATTAACTACGCCATGGCGCTGTCAAAACGCGGTAATCTTCAGCGCATCGATATCCTACCTTATCACCAATTTGGCCGTAATAAATACCAAAAATTGGAGATGATCTACCCCATTAAAAACGATCCGGGATATACGCCAGAAGAGCTCGATCGCTTAGAAGCCTTCTTTAAACAATTTGATTTTGAGATCCGTCTTGTCCGCCACTAATCAGTAGGAGAGAAAGATGAACAGTTTAGGTGTGATTGAAACACGCGGATTAACCGCTGCGATCCAAGCTGCTGATGCGGCTTGTAAAGCTGCCAGTGTTGAAATTATCGGTTATAGAAAAATTGGATCAGGGTTAGTTTCTGTCTGTTTTCAAGGTGAGATCAGTGCGGTAAAAACAGCGGTTGAGCATGGTGTAGATGTGGTGAGCCAAAAAGAGTTGGTTATCGGATCACTCGTCATAGCAAGACCAGAGCCAAGTGTTATCACCAAATTGTTGACAATAAAAGGTAAGAAAAAAAGCGCTGTTATTAGTGAAGAAACACAACAGAATGCGTTCAAAACGCTGGCTGAAAACAGGGTTGAAACTGTCATAAAACTCGAAAGTGGCGATAGTGACGCGACAAAAGAAGTTGCAGAACGACAGGCTCAAAATAGTGCCCCTGAAACTAAAGCAATGACAGCAGATAAAGCACCAAGTAGTAAAAAAGAGAGTAAACCTGAAAGCCGTAAAGGTAAAAAATAATGATTAATCAACAACTAATGGGAAAAATTCTCACTCGTTTAAATATCCCCAATGTGGGAATGGGCATAAATCAAGGGATCGCTATTCCTGTTGGTATTTCTAATCGACATGTACATCTTTCACAACAAGATGTAGATGCGTTATTTGGTCACGGCTATCAGATCACCCCGTTTAAAGATCTAAAACAACCGGGACAATTTGCCGCCAAAGAGTGTGTGATGGTAGTCGGGCCTAAAGGCTCTATCAGTAAAGTTCGTGTTTTAGGGCCGGTTCGTCCACAAAGCCAATTAGAAATTTCAAAAGCAGATTGTTTTGCATTAGGTATAAAGGCACCCGTGCGTGGTTCCGGTGATTTAGCAGGCTCCGGTAATGCGGTTTTAATGGGGCCTGCGGGATATGTGGAATTAAAACAGCAAGTCATTTGTGCTCAGCGTCATATTCATATGAATAATATTGATGCTAGAGCGTTAAATGTGACCAATGGTCAGAAAGTGCATGTAAAAACAGAGGGTGAACGTAGCCTGATTTTTGATGAAGTGATTGTGCGTGTCAGTGAGAAATTTGCATTGGAATTTCATATTGATACCGATGAGGCAAATGCGGCAGGACTTAGAAATAACGACAGCGTGTTTATTGTCAGCTAAGACCATGAGGTGAGGTAATGGACAATCAATTAATTGAACGGATTGTTGCAGAAATAGAAAAGCGTATAAAAAAGCCGGTGTTGTTAGTTTTAACACCGGCGCTGGGATATCGTGATGAAATCTATCAACGCATTAGCCATTTTTCCACTGTACGGGCCTCTATTTTTGTTACCACACAGGCACAGCAATGCCATGATTTATCGCAGTGGTGCCATGTAGGGGATATCACTAAAGCCGATGAGTTTGATCCCCATAGGTTATCCGCTTATCAGGCATTATTTATTCCCTATTTTGACAAAAAGCTGGTGGGGGAAATTATTAATGGGTTAATGATTAGTGAAGAAGGAACACTTATTCATTCCGCATTGGCTAAAAATATTCCTATTATTGCATTACCTTACTTTTGTCAGCCAAACAGTGAAATTAATGAAATTTTAGGTTTAAACCAAAATGAACACTATAACTTAGTGCTAAAACAGAATATTGAACGATTAATATCAATGGGTATTACTTTTTGCTCAATAAATGAAGTTGAAGATAATTTAAAAAAGAATGCTTTTGATCACAAGTTAAAATTTATTAATAAAACGGAAACAAAACAACCGAATAATAATCGCTATATTACTTTGAAACAAGTAATGAGCAACCCTGAAAAATACCAATTATCACAAGATAAATTAACCGATTCTGCTATTGAATATTTAAAAAGTTTGAAAGATTAAAATATACCATATCTAAAAATTTAGGAGTCTTATTATGTCCCCAAAAGCAAAGTCATGGCTTTGGATGCTGGCGGTTATTATTTCAGAAACCTCAGCAACCTCGACCTTAAAAATGTTTGATAATAGTGAAGGAATAACAAAGACATTATTATTAGGATTAATTATTGTTCTTTATATTGTTTGTTATTATTCATTATCTCGTGCAGTTAAAAATATCCCAGTAGGCTTAGCTTATGCCACCTGGTCCGGAACCGGTATCTTAGTTGTATCTACTTTAGGTATGGCATTTTACGGTCAACATCCTGATACGGCTGCTATTATTGGTATGGCAGTTATTGCCAGCGGGATCGTCATTATGAATCTGTTTTCGAAAATGGGTTCCGAAGAAGAGTCAGAAGAAACGACGGAGTTATCAAATATAAAACAGACTGTATCGTCAGTGAATAAATAAATCTATTTCTTAATAATCTATATTTAATAAAACTATTTTTTAATAAATAAGTACTTTATTAAAATAAATAAGGATAACCATTATGTTTACCGGATTCTTATGGCTGGCGCTGTCTATTGGTTCTGAAATCACGGGCACTTCAATGATTAAAAAGACCAATGGCTTTAGTAAATTAGCTCCCTCTGTTTTAGTGATTGCCGCTTACTGTATTTGCTATTTCGCTTTAACACGTGCAATGGGCTATATCCCTGTTGGTGTGGCATATTCCTTGTGGTGTGGATTTGGTATTGTTGGGGTAACATTAGTTGCCATGATTTTATATAAACAAAAACCCGATCTACCCGCTATATTCTCAATGGCATTGATTATCTCTGGTGGGATAATTATGAATACCTTTTCAACGATGTAAGATAAGTTTATAAACAAGAGACTAAATTGTCTTTTAATTTTAAATGCCGATATGTTATTCAAAAATATCGGCATTTTTATATTCACTTATATTCATTTCTTAAAATGAATATAAGTGAGAAAAGATGTTTTTTTTATATTTTAAAGTTTTTATCAATATAAAGTTGGGAGACTGTTATGTAAAATTAAGTTATAAAAGGGTGATATATGCCAAAAATAGTTTCTTATATAAGTACAAAATTTAATAGCGTAAAAAATGCTTTAGGAATAAAAGATACCACGGGAAATCCTAATTTCAGTAGTGTTAAGAATACTAGTGCTATATGGCATACAGAAATTTTATCTGAAAAAAAAGCACCTGTTCTCTATATGCGACAAAATATCAATAACGTAAATAATATCCAAAGATTAGTATCTACAGAAGTTCTTAACAAATTATATTATGATGAAAACTCACCTCAATATGATGAAAATAATTATCAATGTGTACCTAATTCTAGATATAGAATACGATATTGTAAAAAAACTTTAATAGAATCTAATGGGGTATTATTACCTACTAATAATGTGAGTGTTAAGAACTCTCCTTATACGACTATTGCAAGCCAATATCCTCTTAATGATAAAGAGAGTTTAAAACATTATTTTAATATGTTATTTGATAATGATATAAAGACAGTTTATGTTTTAGCCTCGAATAAGGATATTGAATGGGACTTCTCAAAACCTGATATTGAATATGATAAAAGCAATCCTCAGCAGAAAGGGTTTAAATACTTTAGAGAGGATTTTTATTCAGATAATATAAAATCTCGTCACGTTAATAGGTGGGATTTCAGTTTTTTTAAAATAAAAGATAACAATGGGGGATATAAAATTGTAGATAATAAGAATGGAGATAATGAAATTTTACTAAATGAAAGAAGTTTAGATTGCAAAGTATATATTAATAAATTAACTAAAAAAGGTTGTGATGAAAAGAAAAATATAAAATTTGTGCATATTTATAATTGGAGAGATCATACAGCAATAGATGCGACAAAATTAAAAAATACAATTGATTTGATTGGCAAACAATTAACAATAAACCCAACAAAAGAAAATATAGCTGTCCATTGTCTTGCGGGATTAGGAAGAACAGGGGAGTTTATTGCTTTAATGGAGATGATGAAAATGATAGAGGCAGGAAATACAAAAACAAAAAGCTTAGAAAGTATTCTCGTTCATTTAAGGGAAAATCGCAGTTGGCAGGTACTTAAAATGAACGCACAAGTTGATGAGCTGATTAAGTTTGCAATAAATCATAACATTCCTTTAGTCAATGATAATATTGAAATAAAATAATATTTATTCAAAAAATAACTATAACCATCCCCATTGTATTTACAATGGGGATGGGTTTACGACATTAGCGCTTGTTATTTTTATTGCTCACTGATTTGCTGTAATTGTTTTTGACGCTCAGTCTGAGCGCTGACTTGATGGTTTCGTGCTAAGAAGCTGTACATTGTGGGTAATACAAATAGCGTAAATAGCGTGCCAACTAACATACCTGATACAATAATCAACCCTAATCCATAGCGACTATTCGCTCCAGCACCACTGGCAAATAGCAGAGGAATAAGCCCGATAACCATTGCTGCCGTAGTCATTAAGACAGGGCGTAAGCGGATTTTTGCTGCTTCAACAATCGCCTCACGTCGATTTAGATTTTTATGAACTTGCAATTCATTAGCGAACTCCACCATTAAAATACCGTGCTTACTGATAAGTCCTATCAAGGTGACTAAACCAATTTGAGTGTAGATATTTAATGTCACCATACCTAAAGCTAATGGCACTAATGCACCACAAATTGAGAGTGGTACCGTAATCAAAATAATCAATGGATCAACCAAGCTTTCATATTGTGCGGCTAATACCAAATAAATAATGATAAGGGCGGCAATAAACGCAAAGACTAAGGTATTTCCTTCTTGGGTAAATTGGCGAGCATCAGATTGCCAATCATGGCTAAAGCCAGCGGGTAAGGAATTTGCCACATTTTCAAGAAACGCAACAGCTTGCCCCATGGTGACACCCGGTGCCGGAATAGCTTGAAATATAGCGGCATTTTGTTGATTAAATTGCGTTAATTTATTGGGTTCAACTTGAGTGGTAATATTGACCACGGTTGATAATGGAATTAACAGGTTATCTTGAGTACGAATATAGTGCCCTGCAAGTGCTGCCGGAGTTAAACGTTGTTGACGTATACTTTGGGGGATCACATCATAAGAGCGACCATCCATACCAAAGCGATTGATATAGTGTTCACCCACTAATAAGGATAGTGATTCGCCAATATCTTGCATGCGAATACCAAGGGTATTGGCTTTGGCACGATCAATAGTGATCTGCACAACAGGGTTGTTGTAATCAAGATCACTATCCACTACGACAAATAGACCACTTTCTCGTGCTTGCTGTTTGATCTCTTCCATCGTGTCAAATAAAACGGGATAACCTAATGGGCTACGTAACACCATTTGGACAGGTAATCCGCCGACAGAGCCAGGTAATGATGCTAATTGAAAAGCAAAAATACTGCTTCCTTCAACATCCGCAACACGATTTTGTAGGTCTGCCTGAATTTGATTGGCATTACGATCACGACCTTTCCAACCATCAAAATTAATCCCACCAAAGCTTGCTGAAGGGCCATCAGTACCATTGATGATCCATGTGCTGTCTGTTTCCGGTAGGCTCATATAAATATCATCAAGTTTCTGATTAAAATGTTCCGCATAGGCAAGATTTGCATGTTGTGGTGCTTTTACCGCGGTTAAAACGCTCGCTTGATCTTCTAAAGGTGCTAACTCTTGTTTTGTCTGGCTATATAAAAACGGCAAGCTAACAAACACGGCGAAGGCGAAAACGACGGTTAACCAGCGATGAGTTAAAGAAAAATTAAGCAAATAGCTATAGTAATATGCCAATTTATCAAAGGTATATTCGGCTATTTTAGCCATCCTGCCTTCATTTTCTTTCGGTTTGAGCATTAATGAGCTCATGACCGGAGATAAGGTTAATGCCACAATACCCGATACAATGACGCTACCAGCAAGCGTTATGGCAAATTCTTTAAACAGTGCACCTGTTAATCCTGACATGAGACCGATTGGCGCGTAAACGGCGGCTAAAGTGATGGTCATGGCAATAACCGGCCCCGCGACCTCTCGTGCCCCCACTAATGCGGCCTGCACTGGTGATAATCCCTCTTCAATATGACGATGTACGTTTTCAACCACCACTATCGCATCATCGACAGCTAATCCAATGGCTAAAACCATTGCTAGTAAAGTAAGCAAATTAATACTAAAACCAAATGCCAACATTAATCCGGCTGCCCCCAACATAGATAAAGGGATAGCAAGCACAGGAATAATTACAGAACGTAATGAGCCTAAGCAGAGATAAATAACAGCAATAACAATTAAAATGGCTTCAATTAATGTTTGCACCACCTGATCAATAGAAGCTTTAATAAAACGTGAAGTTTCAAAGGCCAGCTCCACATTTACACCTGGTGGGAGTGTTTTTTCTATATCAGTAAGGTTTTCGCGAATACCATCAACAATGATTAACGGGTTACCTGTTGGTGTTGGAAATAGGCCTAAGAAGACGGCTTTTTTGCCATTCATGATGCCACTGGTTTCAGTAGCAGCCGCACCTAGCTCGACGGTGCCAATATCACGTAGACGTATAAGATTATGGCCATCATTGTGGATCACCATATCTTTAAATTCTTCCACATTGGTTAAATCGGTATTGACATAAACATTCGCAATAACAAACTCACCTTCGACCTTCCCGGGAGCTGCTTGGTAATTATTACGGCGAATGGCATCAGCGACATCACTAGCAGTTAAGTTTCGCCCCGCTAATTTATCAGTATCTAGCCATACGCGCATGGCCAGTTGTTGTCCGCCAAAGACTTGTACTTTGGCGACCCCATTAATGGAGGAAAACATCGGTTCAACCACACGAGATAGATAGTCAGTTAATTCTGGAATAGAAATTTGCTCACTGGAAAAGCCAACATAAGCGACTGCGGTTGATTCACCAGAAGAAAGTTCAATCACAGGATCATAAGCTTGTTCTGGCAATTTATAACGTACTTGATTGACCTTGGCCATCACTTGCGTTAATGCTTGTGTCGGATCGCGATTTAACTCCATTCTTACCGTGACAAAACTTTTTCCTTGTACTGAAGATGAAGAAATATAATCAACGCCTTCCACCGAGGAAACGGCTTGTGTAATAGGCTGAGTCACAAAACCTTGCATCAGTTCAGACGATGCGCCAGGGTAGTCTGTTGCAATGGTAATCGTTGAGTTTTGTAACATGGGGTATTGGCGAATAGGTAGTTTACTGAACGCAAATGCGCCCAGTAAAAAAATCAAGGTGCTAACTACTAACGCTAAAACAGGTCGTCGCACAAAAATATCAGTGAATTTCATGAAACACTCCTGTTATGGTTGACGAGTAGTAGATTGGGCCAGTGTTAACGTATCTTGCTCTATGGGGGCTATTGAGGTGCCATCACTAAGTTTGATTTGCCCTGAGGTAACAACTTGATCTCCCTGATTTAAGCCTTCTTTGATCTCGATAAGGCCGTTGTAGCGCAATCCAACTTTCACAGAGACACGCTTAGCGATAAGGTTTTTTTGATTGTCAGATTGCGCTACAAACACGGTATCCCCATAGGCAGTATAAGTAACCGCTGTCTCTGGTACGGTTAATGCCTGATGACGAGTAGGGGAGGTAACTTGAACACGAGCAAACATGCCCGCTTTTAATTTGTTATCGGTATTCGGTAAAATGGCTTGTACTTGCACAGTGCGAGAAGGGC
>NZ_BAABMO010000060.1:0-15144 GCF_054767435.1 Proteus sp. MB838 | reverse complement strand
AGATTAAGCCTAAAATCACCACGTGGCGCTATTTATGGTCGGGAGACCAACTGATAGAAGAAACGCCGATATATGCCGATGGCACTCTTGCGGAGTCTCAGCAAATCCAATGGCTGTATCAACCCGGAGAGATAACGCCCACCGCGCGTTATCAACAGGGAAAACTGCACTATGTGGTCACCGACCACCAAGGAACCCCGCGAGAGATATTCAGTGAAGGCGGGCAAGTCAGTTGGGCAGGACGGTTGAATACGTGGGGCCAAATGCAGTTTTGGCGTTACCGAGAGGGCAAAGCGGAGAATGACCCTAATTATACCGAATGTCCTTTTCGCTTTGCGGGGCAATATGAAGATGAAGAAAGTGGCTTGTATTATAATCGCTTTCGCTATTATGATAGGGAAACAGGGCAGTATCTTTCCCCAGACCCCATAGGGTTATTGGGTGGGCTGAATCCGTATGGATATGTGCATTGTCCGACGGGGTGGGTTGATCCGTTTGGGTTGGCGGGTGGGCCAGGCAACAAAGGAGATGCAGGTGTAGGCACACAAACCAATACGCCAAAAGATAGTGTATATATTCCTCGTGATGCAAACGGCAAACCAGTAGCATTGGATAAACAAATAGTTAATGGTCAAGATATTCCTTTACCTCATCCTGGGGCGGAGGGACGGGCACATACTGTATTGGGTGGAAAAGTTAGTGGTAAAACGGGAGAAGTTTACAGGCAATCAGCTACTTTCCCTGAGGCAACCTGGCCTCCAGCAAAAGGAAAACCAGTTCCTTTAAGTGAAGTTCATTGGACAAGCCATGGTCGCCCTGATCATACAAATCCACACCAACATCCATTCCATTATGAAGGGCAATATGGATGGAAAAGGGCAGATAGGGTTCCTTTCGATCCAAATGGGGGTAAATAAGAAGGAATAATTATGGATATATTATTTGAGCTTTTTCTTCCAAAAGATATAAACCTTGAATCGTTTGACTTGAATGAAATTTTTGTTGAATGGGCAGGTGAAAAATATTCACAAGATCCTAAACAATATCAATGGAAGGATTTTGTTATCTTTGAGGAATATAAAGATACAGATAGTTACAACAAGTTAATAGGAAATGAAATTATATTAGAAAACTATAACTCTTATACCTTAAAAGGAAATTCGATAAACTTATTGCAAGAGTTTATAAATGAAGGTAAGTCAATAGAAAATAATGAATTATACCTGTTTTTTAAAGAGGTTCTCAGTAAGATAAATAACTGGGTCGTGCTAACCTTAATAGATTATGATCAATTTGACAAAATATATAAAATAAGTGGTGTTGATGATGCTTTGTCTCTTCTAGAGAAGAGTTGCCATTCAGAAAATCCTGAAGGTATAGCATTGATAAAAAACACTATTTAATATTAGTTTGTTTTTAACATTGTAATAAAGCCGGAAAGATCCCCGCGATCTTCCGGCTTTCATTTTTAAGAGTGGCTCACTCCCTACCTTTAGAGGTTTTTATAATAGCCAATCAATTCCCTCATCCACAGTTTAATCTCACTGAGCTGATCTTGCTGGCGCTTGCTGTTGCTGATTTTGCTGCTTAATCGCTCGAATGTCTTCGCTGCCCAGTATCAACACCAAACACCCGTTTAAAATTTTGACGGTAAAGGTGAAACTTGTCTCAAAACCTACATCTTTTAACCACAGCCTCTAAGGTGTATCGCGGCGGTGGTACAGTTTTGTTATCGCTCCTCCACATAATTAAAAAATTGTCCATACACGCGGTTTTCGTCCCAGAGAATGGCGCTATTTATGGAACACACAAAACCAGCTGACCGCATGCTTTACACCGAAAGGGGGGTGTTGGCACTATACTTATGATGCTTTTGGTCGACGTTTGAGTAAAACCAAAACCGTTGACAGTGACTTAGCCCATATAGACCCATTATTTCCGCAGATTAAGCCTAAAATCACCACGTGGCGCTATTTATGGTCGGGAGACCAACTGATAGAAGAAACGCCGATATATGCCGATGGCACTCTTGCTAATGCGCAACAAGTTCAATGGCTGTATCAACCCGGAGAGATAACGCCCACCGCGCGTTATCAACAGGGAAAACTGCACTATGTGGTCACCGATCACCAAGGAACCCCGCGAGAGATATTCAGTGAAGGCGGGCAAGCCAGTTGGGCAGGACGGCTGAATACATGGGGCCAAATGCAGTTTTGGCGTTACCGAGAAGGCAAGGCGGAGAATGATCCTAATTACACCGAATGTCCTTTTCGTTTTGCGGGGCAATATGAAGATGAAGAAAGTGGCTTTATAATCGCTTTCGTTATTATGATAAGGAGACAGGGCAGTATCTTTCTCCAGACCCAATAGGGCTATTGGGTGGTTTTAATCCATATGGGTATGTGCATTGTCCGACGGGGTGGGGTGATCCGTTTGGGTTGGAGTGTTGTCCGCCAACTCTGAATCGAACTCAAGCCTTAAACAAAGCTAAGGATTTGGCTGGAATACCTCGCTCACAACAACCAGTTCGACAATGGACAGTTGGAAATGACCCTAAGAGAAGAGGGCAAACAAATTATCAATATTCAGAAGATTTTGGTTCACATGGGCGTTATTACGAATATAGAGATGCTAATGGTTATAAAAAAGTTGTGTTAGAACATACACATGATCCAAGAGCACCATATCCACATGCACATGCACATGCACATGCAGGACAAGCTAAGACAGGTGCTGACCCAAGAACATATGACTTTAAGCAAGATAGATATTTGAAAATAGATGACCCTAAAACTAAGGATCACCACATTTATTATGAATAATAAGCTTCAAGAAAAGCTACTATTACTTAGGGCAAAAAAGTATATTAATAGAATCCGAGGAATTAAGAATATAGCCGTAAACCTAGATGATTATACTCAATTTCAATGGCATAGAGATATTTATAATAAAATATTAAGGAGAAGTGAGTTACCTGGATATAAGATTGCTCTTCCAGCTAGCCAACAGGACATTTATTTATACTTGCAACCAAAAATAAATATAGATAAAAGTAGTTGTTATTATATGTTTTTTGAAGGAAAAGTAATTATATCCTTTTATTTTGCTGATTTTTATGATTTTTTTCTTAGTCATAAGTTATTAAATAATACATTTGATATGAATATTCTATCACTTAATCCAGATCGAGTAATTGATATCAGTGAAGATGAATATGACTTAAATATATATGATATATTTAGATCTTAATATGAAAAGCCAGAAGGTCTTCCAACATTCTGGCGTCTTCGTTGTTAAGAGTTCTTTAGTCGCTGACGTACTCCGCATCAGCTCGCGCATCGTGTGTTTAATTGCACTGAGTTGCGCTTGCTGTTGTTGGTTTTGCTGCTTAATTGCTCGAATGTCTTCGCTGTCCGGTAACAACACCAAACATCTGTTTAAGATTTCACCGTAAAGGTGAAAACTGTTTCAAAACCGGCGCCTTTTAACCACGGTCTCTAAGGTGTATCGCGGGCGGTGATACAGTTTTGTTATCGCTCCTCCACATAATTAAAAAATTGTCCATACACGTGGTCTTCGTCCCAGAAAATGGCGCTATTTATGGGGAGTGGACAGTACTCTTGCGGTGTAAAATAGTCACTGATGCTAACTCAAATAGAGTAGTAACTGCTTTTCCAATTTAGAACAAATAATATAAGGGAGATAATATGAGATTAGTATATTTCGTTTATCAAGATAAAAATGCTTATGAACGACAAAGTGATGGTATTGAGTTCTGCAAAATTCCTGAGTTTCATAATGATAAAATTTATTTTTATTGTGATGAATATTCCATGTTTTGGGATTCTATTGATAAAGTTGGAAATCCTAATGATTGTTGTAATTTCTCATTAAAGAGTAGTATTGTCCCAGCTACATTACTAGAAATATCTAACAACGACCTGATATCTTATATTGATACAGTAAAAGAATACGTTATAGAAAATAACAAATTAAGTAAATTAACATATATTCATATAAAATAATTACATCATAAGTGTCTATGATCAAAATTATGTTTTTACCTACTTTTGATGTGACATTTACACCGAAAGTAGGCAATTAATTATCTCTTATTCGATAAGCAACGCCTGCAATTGTAGCTTAATATCGCTTAACTGCGCTTGCTGCTGTTGGTTCTGTTGCTTCATAGTTCGAATGTCTTCACTGTCCGGTATCAATACCAAACACTCATTTAAAATATTCACCGTAAAAGTGAAATCCGTCTCAAACCTTGTATCCTGAACCACTGCCCTTTGAGGTGTATCGCCGGCGATGGTACAGTTTTGTTACCGTCCCGCCATGTAATAGAGACATATAATAGAGAATGGCTGTATTTATGGAATACACAAAATCATCTAACTGCGTGTCTTGTAGATAGGGGTTTTCCTGATGAAATTAGAAAATTACTGGGGATAGAATGAATATATATGACGGTACAGTATCAAACTCGTTACTTAAGAAGTTTCCATCGGGTTATCCTGCAAATGTACTATTGACTAATTTTGTGGCGAATTTTGTTGATTTAGAAGGCGTTCTTGCCTGTGCTGGTTTATTTTGCCCAACATTTATTGAAATAGATAATGTACTAATGAATATCTTTTAGATATAGACTGGAGACCTTCGTTCAAAATTGATGGTCAATTTAAGTTGGCGCTAATTAAAGGTTTTAACTTGTAAAATTCTGTTTATTTAGGTTCAACAATTAATTTATTCGAATTAAAGAAGAAACTCAACTAGCAATGCGCAAATTATAGGATCTCTTGATTAATATGGAACAATTACTAACCAAAACCGAAATGCCAGAATGGTTTTCTTACCCACGTGAATTTCTCAGAATAGTTGAGCAAAATTTACTTAATTTTGATCCTTGGATTATTTTGGAAGGAGAGCGGCTCAGGGTTCGTTTTGGTGGTTTAAAAAAAGATACCCAAATAGAAATATTATTCCTTTTGCCCATCGGGAAGATAATGATGATGTAGCGTGTTGGGATAAAAATAGCCGTCATCAGGTTATTATTATTCACGATTTTGCAAGTGAAGGTTATGAATATGTCGGTAAGTTTGATTCATTTTGGGATTGGCTCAGAACGGCCTTAGAAGCAACTATCGAATACAATGAGTAAATATTAATGTATCAACAAAGCCGGAAGACTGAAGTGGCAAGTTACCGTTGATGGGAGAACCTAGAACATATTTCAAAGCAACTGGTGGGCATATTATAGTCTTCGATCCAGATGGGTGCCGCATAGCGGATATAAGTAAAGAAAGAATAAAAATAGTTGAATGAAACCGTTCACCCAAAGGACAATATTTTATCCCAACTGGTAGTGATACAAAGTTTGCGAGTAAAGAAATACCCGATGTAATTAAAAAATTATAATAGCCCTTGCTATAAATTAGCAAAGGCTATTTTTTTGTTTATAAGATAAACGCTAAACAACTACTGCTTTGCTGGTACAAGCAAGCTCAATACAAATAAACTACTGGCGGCTAATACCACCGATGGGCCTGCTGGGGTGTCATAGAATGCAGAGAAAGTTAATCCCCCAGTGATAGCAAACATACCTACAGTGACGGCAATCACTGCCATCTGTTCTGGTGAACGTGAAAAACGGCGCGCTGTTGCTGCGGGAATAATCAATAGTGACGTAATGATAAGTGCACCAACAAATTTCATTGCCAACCCAATTGTTAATGCGGTGATCATCATCAATTTTAAACGTTCGCGTTGAATATTCACACCATCGACAAAAGCCATATCTTGATTAATAGTCATTGAAAGAAGTGGACGCCATGAACGGATAATGACTAATAAAACAATAACGACACCAATAAAAATACTGATCACATCTTGGTAATTAACGGAGAGTAAATCACCAAAGAGATACGCCATTAAATCAACACGAACATTGGCCATTAAACTGACGACAACAAGCCCTAATGAAAGGGCGCTATGAGTCATGATACCTAACAAGGTATCAACAGAAAGTTGAGGCTTTAGTTCTAACCAAACTAATAAAATAGCTAACAGCAAAGTTACGGCAATAACGGCATAAAAAGGCTCTATATTAAACAGCAGGCCAAAAGCGACCCCCAATAAAGAGGCGTGGGCGAGGGTATCGCCAAAATAGGACATTCTGCGCCAAACAACAAAGGAGCCTAATGGACCTGCGGCCATCGCTAAGAGCATACCGGCGATCCAGCCCGGTAACAGCAACTCAATCATGATGACACTCCTTATTATGTTGGTGATGATGACGATAAATACCCAGTTGTTCAGCACCACGACTACCAAACATAGCTATAAATTCAGGGTGAGAAGAAACCACATCTGGTGTACCTGAGCAGCAGATATGACCATTTAAACAGAGCACTTCATCTGTTTTAGCCATAACCAGATGTAAGTCATGTGACACCATTAAAATTGCGCAGCCTAATTCATTGCGAAGCTGATTAATTAAATCATAGAGGGCTAATTGACCATTTACATCAACCCCTTGAGTGGGTTCATCTAGCACTAACAGTTGTGGTTGATTAAGCAAAGCTCGGGCGAGTAAAACACGTTGCGATTCACCCCCTGATAATTTTTGCATAGGGGCGTTTATTAATTTTGCTGCATTGACTCGTTCTAAAGCAGGTAAAATATCTTTATCTTTAACACCCGGTTTTAAGGTCATAAACCGCTTGACTGTCAATGGCATAGTTGGATCGAGATAGAGTTTTTGAGGTACATAGCCAATACGTAAACTATGTTGACGTTCAATCTTTCCAGAAGAGGGAGCCAACAACCCTAAAACCAAACGAATAATCGTTGACTTACCTGCACCATTAGGGCCAAGTAAGGTAAGAATACGGCCTGCTTTTAGATTAAAAGAGATATCTTTTAGAATAACGCTTTCACCAAAAGAGACACCAACCGATTTTAAACGAATTAAGTCAGACATAAAATTAGCACTTGCAGAATCATTGAAACGTTATAATATAACATTTCCAATGACGTTTCACGAGAATTTTGCCTATGTTACATAAAAACAACAAATTTGCGCATGGTTTTTTAATTAAATCATGTTTAGTGACTGCTATGATAGCCTCATTTAGTTCATCTGTTCAGGCAGATGTTGTTGCTTCAATTAGGCCGATAGGGTTTATTGCGGCAGCAATTGCTGATGGTGTAACGCCAACAGAAGTTTTATTACCTGATGGGGCATCGCCACATGATTATGCATTAAAACCTTCGGATTTACGCAAAATCACCTCAGCAGATTTAATGGTATGGGTTGGGCCGGATATGGAAGTCTTTTTAGATAGACCATTAAATAGACTTAGTAACAAAAATAAGCTGGCTTTAGCGGAAACTGACAAAATAAAGTCGCTTTTATTGAAAGATGATAATGACAATGTGCATAAACATGAGGAAAATCACGAACATCATTCTCATGGTGATTATAATATGCACATCTGGTTATCACCAGAGATTGCGTTGTCGTCTGCAAAACAGATCCACGATAGGTTAGTGATGCTCTATCCAGATAAAAAAGAACTTCTGGACGTAAACCTAAGTAAATTCAGCGAACAACTCAAGCAAACAGATAAAAATCTTGTTAATATTCTGTCGCCTGTTAAAAACAAGGGTTATTTTGTCTTTCATGATGCTTATGGCTACTTCGAAAAACATTATAATTTAAAGCCATTAGGTCATTTTACGATCAACCCTGAAATACAACCAGGTGCACAGAAATTACATCAAATACGAACACAGTTGGTTGAGCAAAAAGCCACATGTATTTTTGCTGAGCCACAATTTAGGCCGACAGTAATTGAGACAGTGGCGAAAGGCACTGGAGTTAAAATGGGGGTATTAGATCCCCTAGGAAGTGGGATTGCATTAACTCAAGATAGTTATGTGAAATTCCTTACCCAATTAGCTAACCAATATGCGAGCTGCCTGAATGAAACACAATAAGGAATTAAGAACGTGCAGCAGAAGACGAGATCCATTGCACAGGTATATTTAAATTTACCCTTACCACATAAAATTATGCTTGGTTCGTTAACTGCAGCAACACTGGCTGTCGCAATATGGCGGCCAGTTGTGCTTCACACCGAACAAAGCAGAGAAGTTCCTATCAGTATTCAGACTCCCCTAACAACTCAAGGGGAAAACACCGACGATATTATCACCGACAGTAGTGATCAGCTAACAGATGAAGGACTTGTAGGTGCTGATGATGGTGTCGATACTAGCACCGCAGTGGCACAGGTTCCTCATACTTATATTGTCTCCAGTGGAGATTCATTAAGTTCGATATTAACGCAATTTGGTATCGACTCAGCTGATATTGCAACGCTCTCCAATCAAAATAAAGATCTCAGAAACCTTAAAATAGGCCAACCAATAAGTTGGAAACTTGATGATGATGGTTTATTGCAAGAGTTAAGTTGGGGCGTTTCTCGCCGAGAAACTCGTGTTTATACGCGTACGGAAACAGGTTTTACTGAAGCGAAAGAGTTCCAAAAAGGCGAATGGAAAAATAGTGTGACCACAGGGGTTATCCGTGGTAGTTTCTCTGCAAGTGCAACAAATGCTGGCTTAACTAACGCAGAAGCTCGCGCAGTGACTAAAGCTTTGCAATGGCAATTAGACTTTAGAAAATTACAAAGTGGTGATAAATTCTCAGCCCTTTTTTCTCGTGAAGTCTTAGATGGTCGTACCGAACAGAGCGAACTTATTGGTGTGCGGTTACGAAGTGGTGGTAAAGATTACTATGCTTTTCTTGCTGAAGATGGCCGCTACTATGATAGCCAAGCAGGTGGTTTAGAACGTGGTTTTATGCGTTTTCCAACGGTAAAACAGTTTAGAGTCTCTTCTCAATTTAATCCTCGCCGTATCAATCCTGTCACAGGCCGTGTTGCACCGCATAAAGGGGTTGATTTTGCTATGCCTGTTGGTACGCCTGTTTTAGCTACGGGAGATGGTGAAGTCATTGTCTCTAAATACAGTGGTGCAGCAGGTAATTTTATTGCTATCCGTCATGGTAGCCAATATACCACTCGTTATATGCACTTACGCCAACTGTTAGTCAAACCGGGACAACGTGTAAAACGAGGTGATCGCATTGCACTATCCGGAAATACAGGGCGCTCCACAGGGCCACACTTACATTATGAATTATGGATCAACCAACAAGCGGTTAATCCATTAACAGCTAAATTACCCCGTGCAGATGGCCTAACAGGTAAAGAGAAGCGTGAATACTTAGCTAAAGTAAAAGAGATCATGCCTCAATTAACGTTAGATAATTGACATTAAACAAGAAGTTAAAGACATAAAAGCGGATGATTGATATCATCCGTTTTTGTTTTAATGATTTTTACGCCTATTTAGAGGTGTCAGTTCAGCGAGTTATCTGATGAATAAAGAAAAAGATACAGATAGTAAAGCGGGTTATGTACCGACTTTTCACCGCGCCTATTTGCATCCTCGTCATTGGGGAACCTGGTTTGGTGCAGGCGTATTGTGTGCATTAGCGTATATGCCGGTAAAATGGCGTGATCCGCTCCTTGCTTCTATAGGTCGTTTTGTTGGGCGTAAAGCGAAAAGTGCCAGACGTCGTGCAGATATCAATTTAAGATATTGTTTTCCTCACTGGGATAAAGCACAACGAGAAGATGTGCTTGATAAAATGTTTGAAACAGCGCCACAGTCTTTCGTGATGCTTGCAGATCTTTGTTTAAGAGGGGCTAAACACACATTACAGCGTACCTCTTGGGAAGGGATAGAGATTATAGAGCGCTTAAAAGCACAAGGGCGTAATGTTATTTTTATGGTACCGCATGGATGGGCTGTTGATGTACCTGCCATGTTATTGGCTGCTAAAGGGCAAAAAATGGCAGCAATGTTTCACCACCAAAAAGATCCGGTGACTGATTATTTATGGAATAAAGCACGTTACCATTTCGGCGGACGTTTACACTCGCGCGAAGCGGGGATAAAACCTTTTATTTCAACGGTGCGCCAAGGGTTTTGGGGGTATTATTTACCTGACCAAGATCATGGTGCCGAGCATAGTCAATTTGTGGATTTTTTTGGTACTTATAAAGCCACATTACCGGCGATTGGCCGATTAATGAAAGTATGCAGAGCGGCCATTGTGCCACTGTTTCCTGTTTACTGTCATAAAACGCATCAACTAAAGATTATTATCCGTGAGCCGATGGATGATATAGAAGGGCAAGATGATCGTTATATTGCGCGTCGGATGAATGAAGAGCTAGAAGCGTTAGTCTCACCGACACCAGAGCAATATACTTGGATCTTAAAACTATTAAAAACGCGTAAAGAGGGGGAAATAGAACCTTATGCGCGTGAGAATATCCTAGACTAGTCTATTGCTGGTGAACGAATAGGAAGATAAAAAAACGGGCACTATTTAAAGTGCCCGTTTGCCATTTTGCTATAAAAGAATAAGAACGATTATTCTACGGTAAGGATACGACAAGTATTGGTACTTCCGATCGTGCCCATCTGGTCACCTTGCGTGACTAAAACTAAATCACCTGAAACTAAAAAGCCTTTTTCACATAAACGCATAATAGCTTCATTAGCGGCAGCAATACCGTCAGTATGAGTACTGCAATAAACAGGCGTAACACCTCGATAAAGTGCAGTTTGGTTTAATGTTTTCTCATGGCGTGACATAGAGAAAATAGGTAAACCGGTGCTAATTCGTGACATCATACGGGCAGTACGACCGGACTCAGTCATAGCGATAATCGCATTAACGCCTTTCATATGGTTAGCTGCATACATGGTTGACATGGCTATCGCTTCTTCAGCATTATCAAATACCATATCTAAACGGTGTTTTGATACATTGGCTGCAGGCATTTTTTCCGCGCCTAAACAGACTTGTGCCATTGCGGCTACAGTTTCAGCGGGATATTGTCCTGCTGCTGTTTCAGCCGATAACATAACGGCATCTGTACCATCTAATACCGCATTGGCGACGTCCATGACTTCTGCACGAGTTGGCATTGGGTTAGTTATCATCGATTCCATCATTTGAGTGGCTGTGATAACAACACGATTTAGCTGACGAGCACGACGGATGAGTTTTTTCTGTACCCCGACTAATTCAGGATCACCAATTTCTACGCCTAAATCACCACGGGCAACCATGACAACATCAGAAGCGAGAATGATCTCATCGATAATTTCATCATTGGCAACGGCTTCGGCACGTTCAACTTTCGCGACAATTTGGCACTCGCAGCCTGCATCACGTGCTAAGCGACGTGCATAATTAAGATCTTCGCCTGTTCTTGGGAAGGAGACAGCCAGATAATCAACACCAATTTTGGCTGCAGTAATAATATCTTGTTTATCTTTTTCAGTTAATGCTTCAGCAGAAAGACCACCACCGAGTTTATTGATCCCTTTATTATTAGATAATGGGCCACCGACAGTCACTTCAGTGAAAACTTTCAGGCCTTCGACTTTAAGGACTTTTAATTGAACACGTCCATCATCAAGTAGCAAGATATCGCCAGGAACAACATCGGCAGGTAACCCTTTATAGTCAATACCGACTTTAGTTTGGTCGCCTTCGCCTTTTTCTAAATTGGCATCAAGGAGAAATTTGTCTCCCACATTAAGAAATACTTTGCCTTCTTTAAATGTCGAAACACGGATTTTCGGACCCTGCAAATCACCTAAAATAGCAACATGGCGACCAAGTCTAGCTGCTATTTCACGGGTGCGATTAGCACGAGCAAGATGATCTTCTGCAGAGCCATGAGAGAAATTTAATCGAACAACATTTGCACCAGCAGTAATGATTTTTTCTAGGTTATTATCACGATCTGTTGCTGGGCCTAAGGTGGTAACAATTTTTGTTCTTCTGAGCCGTCTGGACATGCATTACTCCGTTGACCTTGAACGAAAGGTATTGGCTATTGGATAAAACGGAGGTAAGTAACATTCTATCCAATATGTTAAGTGAAACGCTTCAAGCTAATTGTAACATACTTAGGTGTTTTCATCATATGTGAGAGTTAGCTCGCAGTTATGCTACCATTTTTCAAAAAGTTATCTAGTCAAGGGCACACTGCTAAATGTGACTATACTAACAAATTCATTTAAAACGGTTACTTATCAAAGCGCGAATCGCGTAATGCTTCTTTGACACGCTTCAAGTTATCTCTAAATTTTGGCCCTCGGCGTAAAATAAACCCTGTAGCCAGAACATCAATAACGGTAAGTTGTGCAAGGCGAGAAATCATCGGCATGTAGATATCGGTATCTTCCGGTACATCAAGTAAGATGGGTAACGTTGCTTCGGCGGCTAATAAAGAGCCAGAAGTGGTAATCGCTATTACTGATGCATCATTTTCACGTGCAATTTTAGCAATTTCGACTAAATTTTTAGTACGACCTGTGTGAGACACAATCACCACAACATCACCGTCGATACTATTTATACAGCTCATTCGTTGCATGATAACATCATCAAAATAGGTCACGGGAATGTTGAAACGTGAGAATTTATTCATGGCATCATGTGCGACGGCGGCAGAAGCACCTAGACCAAAAAACGAGATTTTTCTTGCTTGAGTAAGAATATCGACAGCTCGATTAATAACCGCAATATCGAGATTATTTTTGACAGTCTCTAAACCCGCCATCGCAGATTCAAATATTTTATTGGTATAAGCAGAGACAGAATCGGAGTCATCAATGTTACGATTGACATAAGGTGTACCATTGGCAATGCTTTGTGCTAATTGTAACTTAAAATCTGGAAATCCTTTTGTTGCCATGCGTCGACAAAAACGATTTACAGTGGGCTCACTAACATCAGCTGTTTTCGCCATAAGAGCGATACTTGAATGGATCACGGTTTGTGGTGTTGTTAAAACAACCTCAGCCACTTTTTTTTCTGATTTACTCAAGATGTCCAGACTAGACTGAACCCTTTCCAATATATTCATTAAATATACAGATCCTTGGCTTTGCCAATTTCAATAAAAGGAGAAATCTATAACGGTTTTATGAAAATATACTACGCATATAACAGCACTTACATCGCTGACAGCCCCTTAAAAGGGCTTTTTTCATCAAAGTATGACCTGTGTCTAACTTTCAAAGCTGAAAACAATTAACAAAACTGTTGTAAATTTACATAGAAATAGAAAAAACTAGACATAAAAAAACCGTTGGTTAATAAGATGTAAGGGGCGTTAAAGACTAAAACACGCAAGCGTATTTACTGCGTACACCCAAAAGAGTACATTAATACGAAATTATGTAACAAAATTACAAAATCTCATCATGAGGAGACGTACTATGGCAGCGATATCGACTGCTCAGGCCTGTGATCTGGTTATCTTCGGTACTAAAGGGGATCTTGCCCGTCGTAAGTTAATTCCATCACTTTATCAACTGGAAAAGGCAGGATATATTCACCCTGATACACGTATCATCGGTGTTGGTCGTGCTGATTGGGATGTGGCTGCTTATACAAATGTTGCCCATGAAGCATTACAAACTTTTTTAAAAGAAGAGATTAACCCTGAAATTTGGCAACGTTTAAGTGCTCGTCTCGATTTTTGTAATCTTGATGTCAATGAAACTGACCACTTTATTGAATTAGCAAAACATCTAAAACAAGACAAATTACCGGCGATTTACTATTTTGCAATGCCACCAAGTACTTTCAGTGCGATGTGTAAAGGTTTGGGACATGCTAAATTAAATAAAGAGCCAAACCGTGTGGTTATGGAAAAACCACTAGGAACAGATTTAGCGTCTTCAGTTTCTATTAATGATAGTGTGGCGAAATACTTTAAAGAGAGTCAAATTTATCGTATTGACCACTACTTGGGTAAAGAAACCGTTTTAAACTTATTGGCTTTACGTTTTGCTAACTCCTTATTTGTTAATAATTGGGATAACAAAACGATAGATCATGTCCAAATCACGGTAGCAGAAGAAGTTGGTATTGAAGGGCGTTGGGGGTATTTCGATCAAGCGGGTCAAATGCGTGATATGGTGCAAAATCACCTATTACAAATTTTGACGATGATCGCCATGTCACCACCTGCTGATTTAACCGCTGATAGTATCCGCCAAGAAAAAGTGAAAGTGCTGCGCTCATTACGTCGTATTGATATGACTAATGTCCGTGAAAAAACGGTTCGTGGGCAATATACGGCCGGTTTTGTACAAGGTAAAAAAGTACCGGGCTATCTGGATGAAGAGGGTGCCAATAAAGCCAGTAATACAGAGACCTTTGTTGCAATTCGTGCTGATATTGATAACTGGCGTTGGGCGGGTGTACCCTTCTATTTAAGAACCGGTAAGCGTATGCCAAGTAAATGCTCGGAAGTGGTGGTCTATTTTAAAAAACCCGCTCTGAATATTTTCAGTGAAACCTATCAAGAGTTACCACAAAATAAACTCACTATTCGTTTACAGCCTGATGAAGGTATTGATATTGAAGTGCTAAATAAGGCACCAGGTCTTGATCATAAACACCGCTTACAAACCACTAAATTAGACTTAAGTTTCTCCGAAACTTTTAATCAAACTCATTTAGCTGATGCTTATGAGCGGTTATTGCTTGAGGCAATGCGGGGTATTCAAGCGCTATTTGTCCGTCGTGATGAAGTAGAAGAAGCATGGAAATGGGTCGATTCAATTATTAATGCATGGGAATGCGATAATGAATTACCTAAGCCATACCAAGCAGGAACATGGGGGCCGGTTGCATCTGTTGCAATGATCACTCGTGATGGCCGCTCTTGGAATGAAATTGAGTAGGGAATTTCATCGTCAGATATAGTCCCTAACTAATATAAATAACACCGTAAAATAAGAGGTCGAGTTTTGCGGTGTTTTTTTATCCAAAGCACCGTAAAACCCCGTCCTTCAGGTCGGGGATATAAGGCGCGGTTTTTTAACTAACTCGGTGTTTCCTGTTACTCAATGTACTGGCGGATAATGGATATTGCTGCGCCACCACAACTCCCCGCGAAATAACTCGGCGACCAAAGAACCCCCTTGTAGTAATCACGTTGGGCAATATCAGGACGATCACGTCGA
>NZ_BAABMO010000059.1:0-15261 GCF_054767435.1 Proteus sp. MB838 | reverse complement strand
GGGTAAGTAGTGTCTGGTTTCTACGTAGTGCAATGGCACGAAACACAGGAGGATTATCAGTTTGTGCACAAACCAATGTGCCACCTTCCTCTGGTGCTTTGCTTGAGCCGACAAACACAGGGATCCCACTACGCACTGCAGGTAATAATGTTGCGGGATGGAGAATTTTAGCACCAAAGGTTGCCATTTCAGCCGCTTCATCAAAAGCAATATGATCAATACGATGTGCTTGCGGGACTATTCTTGGATCAGTGCTATAAATACCAGGTACATCAGTCCAAATATCGACACGTGACATCCCTAATGCTTCACCAATCAGTGCCGCAGTATAATCACTTCCACCACGCCCTAAGGTGGTGGTTTTTCCTTTAGACTCTTGTCCGATAAAACCTTGGGTAACAATCACGGTTTCTGTTAAGCGGGGCTGAATTAAACTTTGTGTTAACTCAGTTAATTGCGCCATATCTGGCTCAGCATGACAAAACAGATCGTTGGTTTTCATTACTTTTCTGACATCAAACCAATCTGCACTTATTCCTTTTTCACGTAACAGTTCAACAAACAATAACGTTGACATCAATTCACCGTGGCTGACTAACTCATCGGTTAACGCATCAGAAGTTGCCAAGGCTGCCGCTTCTGACAGCATTTCAATATTTTCCAATAAGCGGTTTATTTCTTGAGAAATAATTTCCGCTTGTGATAATTGATTGATGATGGCGTATTCAATATCACGAACTTGAGCCAATAAAGCGGCTCGTTGTGTTGCGTCAACACCTGTCGCAAGTTCGATAAGCAAATTGGTGATCCCCGCTGAAGCAGAAAGAACCACCACACGGACTGATTTCTGTTTTAAGATAATATCTGCACACTTTTCCATCGCCGCAAAATTTGCCACGCTAGTGCCACCAAATTTGGCGATAGTAAAAGGTGATGAAGGTGTTGCAGTATTATCTTTCATTGTTGTATTCCTTTAGTCCCAGTGAGATGTTAAACACAGTTAGGAATATCGGTTATTGCCAAAAGAGTCAATCAAGAGTGAAGGATAATCAATTTAATTAATAATCACTCAGAGATTATCGGTTTTGCCTATGTAAGTAATTAATACTAGATTTGTTGAATGGTTTTGACGAATATCATCAAATAAGAAAGAATTGACCGTAACTATTAAATGACAGGCTACAATCTGAGAGTATCGGATTGTAATCTTAAGAGAGTATTGTGAATGAAAAATGTAAACCCAACTCATACCTTAGCTTGGAAGGCATTAGAAGACCATTTTGCTGTGATGAAAGATACAGAAATGAAAACACTGTTCTCTCAAGATCCATCACGCTTTGACACCTTTTCAAGAACGTTTTCAGACCAAATTCTAGTCGATTTTTCAAAAAACCGTATCACCCAAGAAACATTAGATAAATTACAGACTCTGGCTAAAGAGTGTGATGTTGCTGGTGCGATAAAGAGTATGTTTAGCGGTGAAAAAATCAACTGTACGGAAGATCGTGCGGTACTCCACACTGCATTACGTAATCGTAGCAATACACCGGTTATGGTCGATGGCAAAGATGTGATGCCAGAAGTCAATGCCGTATTGCATAAAATGAAAGTATTTAGTGAGCGTGTGATTAGTGGTGAATGGAAAGGTTACACAGGTAAAGCGATTACTGATGTGGTCAATATCGGTATTGGTGGCTCTGATTTAGGCCCGTATATGGTGACAGAAGCACTGCGCCCTTATAAAAACCACTTGACCATGCATTTTGTTTCTAATGTTGATGGTACACATATTGCAGAAACCTTGAAAAAATGCGATCCAGAAACAACGCTATTCTTGATTGCTTCAAAAACCTTTACCACACAAGAAACCATGACTAATGCACACTCTGCAAGAGATTGGTTCTTATCTGCGGCTAAAGAGAGTGCTTTTGTTGCGAAACACTTTGTTGCGTTATCAACTAATAGTGCTGAAGTAGAAAAATTTGGTATTGATACCGCAAATATGTTTGAGTTTTGGGATTGGGTTGGTGGCCGCTACTCATTATGGTCAGCAATTGGTTTATCCATTGTATTATCTATTGGTTATGACAACTTTGAGCAGTTACTGTCCGGTGCTCATGCTATGGATAATCACTTTAGAACCACTGAAGCCGAAAATAATATTCCGATGATATTGGCGCTTATTGGCATTTGGTATAACAATTTTTTTGGTACCGAAACTGAAGCGATTCTGCCATACGATCAATATATGCACCGTTTTGCTGCTTACTTCCAACAAGGCAATATGGAATCCAATGGTAAATATATCGACCGTGATGGAAACAAAGTCAGTTACCAAACCGGACCTATTATTTGGGGAGAGCCAGGGACTAATGGCCAGCATGCGTTTTATCAATTAATTCATCAAGGAACCAAACTGATCCCTTGTGATTTTATTGCACCAGCGATCAGCCATAATCCATTATCTGATCATCATGCAAAACTAATGTCGAACTTCTTTGCACAAACCGAAGCATTAGCATTTGGTAAAACCCGTGAGCAAGTCGATGCAGAGTTTGCCTCAGCAGGAAAAGATCCCGCAACCATGGGGTATGTGGCACCATTTAAAGTGTTTGAAGGGAATCGTCCCACCAACTCCATTCTTTTAAAAGAGATCACTCCCTATTCATTAGGCGCGTTAATTGCGATGTATGAACATAAAATCTTTGTACAAGGTGTAATTTTCAATATCTTCACCTTTGACCAATGGGGCGTTGAGTTGGGCAAACAATTAGCTAATCGCATATTGCCTGAGTTAAAAGGTAAGGAAAGTGTTAACAGTCATGATAGTTCAACAAATAATTTAATTAATCGTTACAAAGCATGGCGTTAAGAGAATAAATTAAGTGTGATTAAGCGC
The DNA here is from genome assembly GCF_054767435.1 of Proteus sp. MB838. Classification (NCBI taxonomy): domain Bacteria; kingdom Pseudomonadati; phylum Pseudomonadota; class Gammaproteobacteria; order Enterobacterales; family Morganellaceae; genus Proteus; species Proteus sp. MB838. The sequence continues at coordinate 12,362 of NZ_BAABMO010000059.1, read as the reverse complement.
TTATAACCAAGGAGGTTGATGGTGACCTCCTTTGTTTTTTCTCAATTTGAGTGAATTCTGATTATCTTTTAACGTTTTTTTAGATTATTTATACGAAATGTTATCAGCTTTTAACTTCCTATCGCTACATCATGATATCCTTAGTGCATAATGATTTATAAAGTTAGGATCATCATAGTTGTGATGATGAAAGAATGTTTAAAAAATCCATAATTACTCACGCACCTATTCACTGGTTATCAGATGAAGAGCGTGAAGAAGTCGCAGAAAATACCTTAAGTTGGCTGCTGGAATTAGGTTCAATGACACGACGTTTTGAGCAACATTGCCATCAAGTGACGGTAATGCCATATCAAGAAGGTTTTATTGAATATATCGAGCCTGCTGATGAACAAAAGTGTTTACCTTATAGCCGACGCTATTGGTTAAGAGAAATCGTCCTTTGTGGGGATAATGTACCTTGGTTATTAGGGCGAACATTAGTGCCGGAAGAGACATTAACGGGTGAAGATCGCCAATTAGTGAATTTGCGTACGGTGCCATTAGGACGTTATCTGTTCCAGGAAACAACCTTAAGTCGTGATTTTATTCATATTGGGCAACAAAATGGACATTGGTTACGTCGTTCCCGTTTCCAGCTTTCAGATAAACCTTTATTATTAACTGAGGTGTTTTTGCCTGCATCACCTGTATATAAGCAGTAGTTAGGGGGAGCTAAAATTGGAGGGAAGTATGACGCACAATAAATGGCAGGCGTATAGCCGTTTAATGCGTATAGATAAGCCTATTGGAGCGCTATTATTACTTTGGCCAACTTATTGGGCATTATGGATCGCCGCTAAAGGCTTTCCTGACTGGCATATCCTAATTGTATTTACTCTAGGTGTGTTTTCCATGCGTGCCGCTGGGTGTGTAATAAATGACTTTGCTGACAGAAAAATTGATGGCAACGTTGAACGAACTAAAAATAGACCATTACCTAGTGGTGCTGTAACGGAGAAAGAGAGCAAGATTATCTTTATTGTCTTGGTGCTGTTTTCGTTTGGATTAGTGCTTACGTTAAATACCATGACCATTTGGTTATCTATTGCCGCACTTGCACTCGCATGGTTTTATCCTTTTGTAAAACGTTTTAGTAATTTGCCTCAATTAATTTTAGGTATGGCCTTTGGTTGGTCTATCCCTATGGGATTTGCTGCAGTTTCTGAAACACTACCTTTAGTATGTTGGTTACTCTTTTTGGTCAATATTATCTGGTCTGTTGTGTATGACACTCAATATGCCATGGTCGATCGCAATGATGATTTAAAAATAGGGGTGAAATCGACAGCCATTCTGTTTGGTCGTTACGATAAAATCATTATTGGTATTTTACAGTTAGTAATGTTGGCATTATTAGTGGCGATTGGCGTTTTGCTGAATATGAAAGGGATCTATTATTGGTCATTGTTACTCGTGACAGCCCTGTTTATTTATCAACAGAAATTAATTGCTGAACGGGAAAGAGCCCCTTGTTTTCAAGCGTTTATGAATAATAATTATGTTGGTTTTGTTTTATTTGCAGGTATTTTATTTAATTATTTCTAATAAACATATTACCAGCGCTAGCTGATCACTGAAATTGCATAAAAATAAAAGGGATAAGCCAATTGCTTATCCCTTTTCTATTACTGATTATAGCGCGATTTGCTATTAAGCAACTACTTATCCATGCTGGACTCAGGGTTTTCCTCAATCGCTTGTGCTGAATTGTTATCTTCAGTAACGCCTACACTCTCAATGGTTAAACGAATTTCTGGTGACATTAATTTCGCAATAACTTGGTAAAGTGCAGAGGCATCTGCTTTGAGGATATCTTCATTATCTTTAAGATAACCTTCTTCACGCAGTGTAGAAACTAAAGTGGAGAAAACCGCTTTATCAAAGAACTCAGGTGCGTTAATACCATGCAATACAGAAAGTCGTTGCGCCAAAATGCGGCTTTCTCTTTCTAATAGTGCACGGCTAATTTCAGGAGCAAAATTGAGTAGAGAGAGCGTAATACCATAACGCTGTAGCGTTTCTCTAACACTTGCTGCTAAAAGCTGTAATGGGCGAATACGTGCTGGATTGATCCGTAATATGCCATCATCAGCACAGCAAATTAGACGCTGGCGACAAAGTTCACTAATCAGTGTATTAACCACATCAGGTAACTCCTCTTTTTCATAGCGAATAAACAACTCAGCTTTGATAAGAGGGAAAATTAATTCTACCTGTTTCATTAAGTCATCACGGTGTATACGCTCGTGATGCAAGACAATGCTCGCAATTAATGATGGTGTAACCATTAAGTGAGTGGTGTTATTGCGATAATAAGTCATCAATACGGCACTTTCACGAGGCAATATAATAATATCACCAAGACTATCCTGCTCAACTTGGAATTTATCTGTTTGCAAGGCGTGTGCTAATAATGTCTCTGAGCTTTTATCGGGGACAACCATATCTGATGAGTAAGGCACATTACGCAGTAACTGTAGATAACAATCTATTTGCTCTAATAATTGTTCTTTAGTTAGTGCTCGCTGACGGGACGCTAGCAACGCCGTAGAGACAAGGTTAATCGCATTAATCGAAGCGGCATTATTAATATTGACCATAATATTATCCGCTAACGCACTAACTGCAGGATTTAACCAGCTTGGACGTTGTGGCTCAATAGGATCAATATCATCGCGCCAGTCAGGTACTGCCTGATTAAGGTATTGTGATAGCGAGATAGGTTCACCAAAATTGACATAGCCTTGACCAAGGTTACGTAGTTTACGCAATCCTCTGATCATCTGCATAAAACCTTCTTTCTCTTTTGTCGCACCACGCAACTCTTTGGCATAAGTGGCTACTTCCATGACATGCTCATAGCCAATATAAATGGGAACGATGGAAATAGGGCGTGTTTCACCACGTAACATGGCTTGCACGGTCATTGACAGCGTCCCTGTTTTAGGATCTAACAGTCGACCTGTACGGGAGCGTCCACCTTCAACAAAATATTCAATAGAGTAGCCTCGAGAGAATAATTCACCTAAATATTCCCGGAAGATGGTTGAATAAAGTTTATTTCCTTTAAAGGTTCGACGAATAAAGAAGGCCCCTAAATGACGGAAAATCGGTCCTGCTGGCCAGAAATTAAGGTTAATACCCGCAGCAATATGTGGGGGAACTAATCCTTGATGATAAAGTACATAGGAAAGCAATAAGTAGTCCATATGACTACGGTGGCAAGGTACGTAGACAATTTCATGTCCATCTTGCGCAAGTTGGCGCACACGTTCTGCATTAAAAACGTTGATACCTTGATAGAGCTTATTCCATGTCCAGCTTAATACACGATCAGTCATTCGTACCGCTTCATAAGAGAAATTAGCGGCGATCTCTTCCATGATATCAGTGGCATTTTTACGTGCTTTATCAAGCGTAATTTTTTTCGCTTTTGCTTCATCTTCAATGGCTTTTTCAATGGCTTTGGATGCCAATAGTTTATTGAAGAGATCTTGGCGTGCAGGCAGTTTTGGGCCAACTGCTGCTAAACGCTGACGTGAAAAGTGAATACGCGCCACACGCGCAAGTTTTCGAGCAATGCTGGTATCGGTTCCATGTTCATTAGCCATTTGGCGCATGGATACGGTCGGCGAGAAACGGACAAAACTATCTCGACCTAGCCAGAGGATGGCAATAAATTTTTGGATCCCATTTAATAAGCGCAAATGGGGGACACCATTATGACCTTCTCGACCCGGTGAGCGACCGAACATCACTGAAGCAGGTAACATTTCAATATCAAGATGCGGATTGTTACGATGAGCATCAAGATAAGCATGGAATGTTTTCACTGAATCTTTACGCGGATCGGGAGAGTAGTAACGGAATACTCTAGGACCATCGTCAATAAAGACGTAGGCTGGCAGTTTGGTTCCGTTAATTTCTATGGGTTGCAGAGGATCTGGCAAGCCAAGAGATAAACATTGCTGACGTAATGTCAGTAAGTCTGCTTTAGAGTGATAAGGCAGAACATAAAGGAAAGATCGCGACGTATCTAAGCCTAACTCAGTGATAGGATCAGTCGGAACTCGTTTACTTTTTACCAACAATTTCAGTGGTAAATTCAATGTGTTATAATATAGTTTACGCCAAGCTGACATAAATAGTTGTAGCCTCTTATTAGCAATACTTCGAAAGCATAACAGAAAGTCTTTCGTAGATCTGTGGTGCTGTGACAATATTAATAGAGAAAAGTGGCAAAATAATCGTTTGTTTTCGATAGAGTTTATTATGGCTAATCAAAATAAAGGTCTTACCCGAATCATTAAAGCTGGTGGCTATTCATATCAGGGCTTACGCGCCGCTTGGATCAATGAAGCCGCTTTTAGACAAGAAGCTATTGTGACCTTAATAGCAATTATCCTTGCATTTTTTATCGATGTCAGTGTTCTAGAGCGCATTTTATTGATTGGTTCAGTCGTCCTTGTCGTCATTTTAGAACTGGTCAATAGTGCTATAGAAGCTGTCGTCGATCGCATTGGTACAGAACGTCATGAATTATCAGGACGAGCAAAGGATATGGGATCAGCTGCCGTTCTCGTCGCTATTATATTGGGATTATTTACTTGGGGAACCATTCTTTGGCATCATTTTTTTGCATAAAGTAAAAAAAATCGACAATTGTCGAAAAATAATGCAAAGATGCGTGTTTTATATGCATTTGTAGTTCCCAATCGGCATATACCTGTATATACTCACAGTCTGACTGTATAAACAAACAGGGGGCGGAATGAAAGCATTAACTGCAAGGCAGCAGCAGGTTTACGATTTGGTTCGTGATCACATTTCGCAAACGGGTATGCCACCAACACGGGCGGAAATCGCTTCCCAACTTGGTTTTCGCTCACCTAATGCGGCAGAAGAGCATTTAAAAGCACTTGCTCGCAAAGGCGTGATAGAAATTGTCTCTGGTGCATCTAGAGGTATCCGTTTGCTACTTGAAGAAGAGCCTGAAGGCTTACCATTAATTGGACGAGTTGCAGCCGGTGAACCACTTTTAGCGCAAGAGCATATCGAAAGCCATTATCAAGTTGATCCTATGCTTTTTAAACCGAGCGCAGATTTTTTACTGCGTGTTAATGGTATGTCGATGAAAGATATCGGTATTATGGATGGCGATCTACTTGCTGTGCATAAAACACAAGATGTCCATAATGGCCAAGTGATTGTCGCACGTATTGAAGATGAAGTAACCGTAAAACGATTTAAGAAAGTCGGTAGTAAGATAGAACTGCACGCAGAAAATCCAGAGTTTTCACCTATTATCGTTGATTTACGTGAGCAGAGCTTTACTGTGGAAGGATTAGCAGTAGGGGTTATCCGTAACGGCGAATGGCTGTAATTTGTATCTAAGTCATTCAATCAATACAAATTATTGTACCAGATGCGCCGAAACCTCGTCCTCCAGTTCATCAGGGCGGGGAGAACGTCAAAAAGATGCAGATGATGTGTAAAAACATAAAATCATCTGCATTTTCTCTTTTTAATTTATACAAAAAAACATATGTTCCGCTGACTTTTATCTTTTATCTGCTTAACGAGGCTTATAGTCACCGGTTTTTTTCTGCTTAAGATTATCATCCATACTATGATCATGGTGACAACCTTCCGGATGTGTACAGGCTTGGGCTTCATGGCACTGAGCGCACAGCCCATGAATTTCAATCACACTATGGCGTAAATGAAAGCCATTATCTTTAGCGAGCGTACTGATCGCCCCTTCAATTTTATGACTACTTTTTTCTGTGACTGATAAGCAACGATCACAAATTAACATCACCGATGTATGCTCAGCATCATCAAAATGATGACAAAGCACATAGCTATTGGTGGATTCTATTTTGTGAATAAAACCTTGTTCAAGTAGAAATTCCAATCCACGATATACGGTAGGTGGTTTAGCTTGAGGCTCTACTTGGCGTAATAAATCTAATAAATCATAAGCGCTGATTGCGGTAGGTTGTTGCATGATCAGACGCAATACTGCCAGACGTTGTGAAGTCAGGCGAACACCTCGTTTCTGGCAGATCTTTTCTGCCTGAGCGAGCAATTTCTCTTCATTCATAGGATAGGATGCTCTCAGACGTGATTAATTGCGATGATCTTACCATATTTTTTTTGAGCAAACCTTTGTGGAAAGTGGGATTTTGAGAAAATAACGCTATAAATTGTCATTATCAGTAAATCAAATCTAACCATGGTGGAAGGGGCTAATATTTATTCACAAGACTTACCTTAACGCCAATGATGAACGAGTAATAGCCAATGGGAAATAGACAAGGTGTGACAATATGATTGGCAAATGCGGGATAAGCATGAAACAAAGAAAAGCCCGTTAATGATATAACAGGCTTTAGCATTTGATGTTATATGACTTAGAAGATAAGGTAAGTTCTTAAGTAACCGTCAGAACGGAATATCGTCATCAAAGTCCATTGGTGGTTCATTACTTGGCGCTGGTGCCGCTGCTGGTTGTTGTGCTGGGCGAGATGGTGCGCCACCACTAAACTGTTGTGATGCTTGTGGTTGCTGAGGTTGACCCCAACCGCCTTGGCCTTGTGAAGGTGCATTATCTTGACCACCACGGCCACCTAACATCTGCATTGTGCCACCGATATTCACCACAACTTCAGTGCTGTAGCGATCTTGACCACTTTGATCTTGCCATTTACGTGTTTGTAATTGACCTTCAATATAAACTTGTGAACCTTTACGCAGATACTCGCCAGCAATTTCTGCTAGTTTGCCGAAAATGACCACACGGTGCCATTCGGTTTTCTCTTTCATTTCACCGGTTTGTTTGTCGCGCCAGCTTTCTGAAGTTGCTAGTGTCAGATTTGCCACTGCACCACCACTTGGCATATAACGGATTTCTGGATCCTGCCCTAAATTACCGATAAGAATAACTTTGTTAACGCCTCTGCTCGCCATGTGAGGTACTCCTGCGAAAGTAAATTTTTTGAAATCATAAGCGATGAAGTTTATCACGTAAGCTAAAATTTGAATATGATGAGTAATGAATTTCTCCATTGAGAACAGGATCGACATTTTGTTGTCTTAATATGGCAAATTTTCATTATCATTCAGTTTCAATATATATACTGTATATCCATTCAGCTAGTTTTGTGTCATAATTATCCGATTCTTTCTTTTTCGGCGACTCACTTAATCCGGGATATATTCATGGATAAAATCGAAGTACGGGGCGCTCGCACCCATAACCTAAAAAATATCAATTTGGTCATTCCCCGCGATAAACTTATTGTTATTACGGGACTTTCTGGCTCAGGTAAATCCTCTTTAGCCTTTGATACGCTTTATGCGGAAGGCCAACGGCGTTACGTTGAATCGCTTTCAGCTTATGCTCGTCAGTTTCTTTCCTTAATGGAAAAGCCTGATGTTGATCATATTGAAGGGTTATCGCCCGCTATTTCGATTGAGCAGAAATCGACATCACATAACCCACGCTCAACGGTCGGCACCATTACCGAGATCCACGATTACCTACGTCTATTATTTGCACGTGTGGGTGAACCGCGCTGTCCTGATCACGATATCCCTTTAGCGGCTCAAACGGTAAGCCAAATGGTGGATAATGTTTTAGCGCAACCTGAAGGTAAACGCTTAATGTTATTGGCGCCAATCGTAAAAGAGCGCAAAGGTGAGCATGTAAAATTACTCAATAATCTTGCTGCACAAGGCTATATTCGTGCTCGTATCGATGGTGAAGTGTGTGATTTATCAGATCCCCCTACCTTGGAGTTACAGAAAAAGCACACCATTGAAGTGGTCATTGATCGCTTTAAAGTTCGTGACGATCTGGCTCAACGTTTAGCAGAATCTTTTGAAACCGCATTAGAGCTTTCTGGCGGTACTGCTGTTATCTCTGATATGGACGATAGCAGTGCTGAAGATATCGTTTTTTCTGCAAACTTTGCCTGTCCTATTTGTGGTTATAGCATGAGTGAACTAGAGCCACGGTTATTCTCTTTTAATAACCCCGCAGGTGCGTGTCCTACTTGTGATGGTTTAGGGGTTCAACAATTTTTCGATCCTGATTTGGTGATCCAGAATCGAGAAATCTCTCTGGCCGGTGGTGCGATTAAAGGGTGGGATCGGCGCAATTTTTACTATTTCCAAATGTTGCGCTCATTAGGCGAGCACTATCATTTTGATGTTGAAGCCCCCTTTGACTCATTACCCGACAAGATCCAGAAAGTGATTTTATCCGGTTCAGGTAAAGAAAATATTGAATTTAAATACACCAATGATCGAGGGGATGTTGTGGTTCGCCATCATCCTTTTGAAGGGGTATTAAATAATATGGAGCGCCGTTATCGTGAAACAGAATCGAGTGCGGTGCGTGAAGAGTTAGCTAAATATATTAGCAATCGTCCTTGCGCCTCTTGTGGTGGTACTCGCTTACGTCGCGAAGCTCGCCATGTGTATGTTGAAAATACCACGTTACCTGAAATTGCGGATTACAGTATTGGTCATGCGATGAGCTTTTTCCAAAATCTAAAACTCAGTGGTCAGCGAGCGAAAATTGCCGAAAAAGTATTAAAAGAGATTGGTGACAGATTAAAATTCTTGGTCAATGTGGGATTAAATTACCTCACTCTTTCTCGTTCAGCGGAGACATTATCAGGCGGCGAAGCGCAGCGTATTCGCCTAGCAAGCCAAATTGGTGCTGGATTAGTTGGGGTAATGTATGTACTTGATGAGCCTTCAATTGGTTTGCATCAACGCGATAACGATCGCCTACTGGAAACGTTGATCCACTTGCGTGATTTAGGTAACACGGTGATCGTCGTTGAGCATGATGAAGACGCTATCCGTGCCGCTGATCATATTATTGATATTGGGCCGGGTGCTGGCGTTCATGGTGGTGAGATAGTCGCTCAGGGTACACTGGAAGATATTGTTAATAATCCCAACTCATTAACCGGTAAATTCTTAAGTGGCGAACGCCGTATTGCTATCCCTGAAAAGCGTGTTCCTGTTGATCGCGAAAAAATGCTCACTATTTTAGGGGCGAAAGGTAATAACCTAAAAAACGTTAATTTAAAAATACCTGTTGGTTTATTTACTTGTATTACTGGTGTATCTGGCTCGGGTAAATCAACCTTAATTAATGATACGTTATTCCCCATTGCTCAACGTCAATTAAATGGCGCCACTAATAGCGTGCCAGCACCTTATTTAGACGTTGAGGGATTAGAGCACTTTGATAAAGTGATTGATATTAACCAAAGTCCTATCGGTCGTACGCCACGTTCCAACCCTGCGACTTATACCGGAGTATTTACCCCGATCCGTGAACTTTTTGCTGGTGTACCAGAATCACGAACTCGCGGTTATACGCCGGGGCGCTTTAGTTTTAATGTGAAGGGGGGGCGTTGCGAAGCTTGCCAAGGCGATGGTGTATTAAAAGTTGAAATGCACTTTTTACCTGATGTGTATGTGCCTTGTGATCAGTGTAAAGGGCAACGTTATAATCGTGAAACCCTTGAGATTAAATATAAAGGGAAAAATATTCACGAAGCGCTAGATATGACAATCGAAGAAGCAAGAGAGTTTTTTGATGCGGTGCCTGCATTAGCGCGTAAGCTACAAACATTGATTGATGTGGGACTCTCTTATATTCGTTTAGGACAATCTGCCACTACGTTATCGGGTGGTGAAGCACAACGGGTTAAATTAGCCAAAGAGTTGTCAAAACGGGGTACAGGCCAAACCCTCTATATTTTGGATGAACCGACCACGGGTTTGCACTTTGCCGATATTGAGTTACTTCTTGATGTGCTCCATCAGTTGCGTGATCAGGGTAATACAATTGTGGTGATTGAGCATAACCTCGATGTGATCAAAACCGCTGACTGGATCGTTGATTTAGGGCCTGAAGGGGGCAGTGGAGGTGGTCAGATCTTGATATCCGGTACGCCAGAGCAAGTTGCTGACTTTGAAGGCTCCCACACGGCAAGGTTTTTGAAACCAATTTTAGAGCGCGGTTATTAATAGCACACGGTTTACGCACTTCTTGTCTAAACGCTACAAATTTTGTTTGTAGCGTTTTTCTTTATAAAAAGGAATTTGATATTTTATTAGAGAAATTAATTCTATTAGATAAAACTATTCTTTTTTCGTCAGTCACGCTGATAGCCGCTTTTTATATAATTAACACTCTTTTTATAAAAAAAAGAATAAATAGTTAATTCTGCTGTTTTATTACATTATTTTAACTAAATACGAGATAACAAAGCTAAATAGAAAGGATTATCATAGTATATCGTGATGCATAGCACAGTTTATTCATGGATTTGTTTCATTTGTTATACTTGACTATTATTGTATAACAATAGTGATATTTTGTTATATTTCAAAGTGTTATGTAAATCAAAAGGTTGCCGTAGGGGGAAGGTTATTATTTACTGTTCCCTTTGAACAGATAATCCTACTTTTCTCCTTGTGAGAGAATTATTTCCCAAAACGTTTTCAGCTATCACGATTTATAACAACTTTTTTCTCCGCAATATTTCCTATCATTTACCCATAATAAAAATACCTGCAAAAAGTAAGGCTATTAGGTCATCGCAAAGTTAGATAGTTCTTTTTACCCCCAAAATTCGTTTTGCTATTAACAATTACAATATAAAAAGTGAGTACTAATATGGAAACGGCTTCCTCAAAAACAGAGACAACAAGCTATCCCGCAACTAGTGCTGGCGCTCGCCGAGCAGGTATGACAGAAGAACAATGGCGTGCAGCAATTAAATTTGACGGCAATGATGTGGGCTGGGTTATCATGAGTATCGGTATGGCTATCGGTGCAGGGATTGTTTTTTTACCTGTACAGGTTGGCTTAATGGGATTGTGGGTTTTCTTACTTTCCTCCGTGATTGGTTACCCCGCAATGTACCTTTTCCAACGCCTATTTATTAATACGTTGGCTGAATCTCCTGAGTGTAAAGACTACCCAAGCGTTATCACCGGTTATCTCGGTAAAAACTGGGGTATTTTATTAGGTGCACTCTATTTTGTGATGTTAGTGATTTGGATGTTTGTCTATTCCACAGCTATCACGAATGACAGTGCTTCTTATCTACAAACTTTTGGTGTGACTGACAGTTTATTATCAGAAAATCCGTTCTATGGTCTGATTTTAATCTGTGCGTTAGTGGCTATTTCTTCTCGTGGTGAACAATTACTGTTTAAGCTATCAAGCTTTATGGTAATGACAAAACTACTGGTTGTTGCGGCATTAGGTCTTTCAATGATTGGTATGTGGCATCTGTATAATGTTGGCGCATTACCCCCTGCCGGACGTTTAATTAAAGAAGCCATTATCACACTACCTTTTACATTAACTTCTATTTTGTTTATCCAAACATTAAGCCCAATGGTTATCTCTTATCGTAGTCGTAACCAAAATCGTGAAGTAGCGCGTCATAAAGCATTACGTGCAATGAATATCGCTTTCGGTGTGTTGTTCTGTACGGTGTTTTTCTATGCAATCTCCTTCACATTAGCAATGGGACATGATGAAGCAGTAAAAGCTTATGAGCAAAATATCTCTGCATTAGCGATTGCGGCAAAATTCTTCCCTGGCGGTTGGGTAACCGTAGTGAGTGTGATGTTGAATATTTTCGCAGTAATGACCGCATTCTTTGGTGTCTATCTCGGTTTCCGCGAAGCCACACAAGGGATTGTGATGAATATTCTGCAGCGCATGATGCCTGTTGAAAAAATCAATGAAAAATGGGTACAAAACGGCATTATGATCTTTGCTGTGCTGTTAGCTTGGGGCGCCATTATTCTCAATGCACCAGTACTGAGCTTTACCTCAATTTGTAGTCCTATCTTTGGTATGGTCGGTTGTCTTATCCCTGCATACCTAGTGTACAAAGTACCGATGTTACATAAATACAAAGGCGCATCACTTTATCTGATTATCTTTACGGGTTTGCTACTTTGTGTTTCTCCGTTCTTGGCATTCTCATAGTCGTCAACTGCGGTTCGAGTTAGCTGTTATTAAAAACGATATTAATCCAAGGTGTTAGATTATGAGCCAGAACAATAATTCTCATTTATGGTCGCAGTTTATTCGTCAATTACGTGAAGGTGTTAAGCCAGCAGTAGGTTGCACTGAGCCGATTTCATTGGCATTAGCTGCGGCAAAAGCAACCGCATTATTAGCTGAGCCTGTTGTTGGTATTGAAGCGTGGGTTTCGCCTAATTTAATGAAAAACGGAATGGGCGTAACAGTACCAGGAACGGGA
>NZ_BAABMO010000058.1:0-15515 GCF_054767435.1 Proteus sp. MB838 | reverse complement strand
TGAAACGCCGTAGCGCCGATGGTAGTGTGGGGTCTCCCCATGTGAGAGTAGGGAACTGCCAAGCATTAAATAAGACGAGAAAGCCAACCCACTGGGTTGGCTTTTTTGCATTTAGAAGATCGTATTTTACCTTGAGTCATGCTAACACTTTTTTATAGTTAAATATCAATTTCAATAAGAGAGCAACTAAGTAATATTTTTACTCCATCGAGTAAACTGCTCTATACCAAGAGCCATTAATATATGGCAGAACCATGCACTATAGTTTTCAGGATGTTTTTCTACATCATGATAAAGCTCGTTTAATGAAATCCAACGATGATCCATAACTTCATCGGGATGACACTGCGGTGTTTTATCACTAAAGCCTAAAAAAAGATGATCAAACTCATGCTCAATAAGATCATCCGTGACTTTCTCATTATATAAAATCGTACCAATAGGTTGCATATCACACTGCATACCTAATTCTTCATTTAAACGCCGATGTATTGCTTGTGATAGAGGTTCATTGGGTAAAGGATGGCTACAACAAGTATTCGCCCATAGACCACCAGAGTGATATTTAGTCAGTGCTCGTTGCTGGATCAGCATTTGTTGCTTAGAATTGAAAATAAATAATGAAAAGGCTCTATGCAAGGCACCAGTAATATGTGCCTCCAGCTTGGGCATGGTTCCTAGCTCATTGTCATTTTTATCAACGAGGATCACGGCGTCTTTCACAAAAATCACCTTGGTAAAAATAAAAGAAAGTTATAACGCGAATATACCATGCATGTATATCAAATAATGGTTAATTGTGTTGTTCCTTTAATGGTATTAGTGGGTAACGCTACTGATAACATCATAATATAGTTGTTTAGTTTTCTAGGTTTAATTGAAGTTTTAAGGGAAATTATCTTCTTTACGATAAGCTATCTTGCCATTCTATAAAATTTATTATTTTATTAACATGTTGTTTTCTTTAAACTAAATAGAATATATTGATAATATCTATTACAGAGTTTACTAGATTCGAATTCTGATGAGGGGTAAGATAAATGTTAATTCTGCTACTTACTGTAGCAAAATCTAAATAAAGGAATTTAGTTATGTCTTCTATATTACCTCGCTCTGTAACATCCCCTAAAAAATTCTTTATTGGTAGTCAATTACTTGCTTCTGTTGGTAATTATATGAAAGATTTCGGAGATAATGCTTTTATTATCAGCGATGAATTTTTCCTAGAAAAAGTAAATAAAGAAGCTTTGTCGTCAATTAAAGAAAATGGGCTATCTGGTTTCGTTGAAAAATTTAATTACGAATGTACAGAAGCTGAAGTGGATCGCTTGGGTAAGATTGTTGTTGAAAATAAAGCGAATGTTATTATCGGTATCGGTGGTGGTAAAACATTAGACGTATCTAAAGCGGTTGCTTATTATCATCACCTCCCTGTTATTTTATTCCCAACGATTGCTTCTACAGATGCACCTTGTACAGCACTTTCTGTTCTTTATAAAGAAAATGGTGAATTTGATAAATACTTATTCTTACCTCAGAACCCTGATATGGTGATTGCGGATACCGCGATTATTGCTTCTGCACCACAACGCTTCTTCTCTGCAGGTGTCGGTGATGCTTTAGCCACTTATTTTGAAGCACGTGCTTGCTATCAAGCTGATGGACTTAATTTAGTTAATCAACGTCCATCACGTACAGGTTTAGGTCTAGCACAATTGTGTTTTGAAATATTGAGTGAAAATATTGATAAAGCAATGGATGCTGTGCGCCATAAAATTACCACACAAGCTTTAGAGCAAACTATTGAAGCGACTATTTATTTAAGTGGTGTGGGGGCTGAAGCAGGTGGTTTAGCAGCCGCTCATGCGGTCAATAATGGTATGTCTGCAGTTGCTTCCTTACATCATGTGCAACATGGTGAAAAAGTGGTATTTGGATTATTAACACAATTAGTGTTAGAAAATGCGCCACAAGAAGAAATTGATGAAGTTATTCGTATTATCAAAGCGGCTGAATTGCCATTAACGCTTGAAGATATGGGAATGAAAGAGTTTATTGAAAGTGAATGGCGTAATGTAGCGAAAATTGCTTGTGCAGAAGGTGATACCATGGGCAATATGCCGATGAAAGTGACTGAAGAAGATGTCTACAACGCAATGATTGCAGCGAATGCATTAGCGCATCGCTATAAATAATCTCAAGTATTTTTTTTTAATATCAAACCCCAAATAAATTGAATTTGGGGTTTGATTTTAATCTAAAGTTGGGTTCATCTGTGCCAGATCAAATGGTGTAATTTGATAAACATAATAATTTAGCCAATTTGCAAAGAGTAAATGTCCATGACTACGCCAAGATACAAGAGGTTTTTTATTAGGATTATTATCGGGAAAATAATTTTCAGGTAGTTGTGGTGCTAAACCAGCTTTAACATCACGATGATATTCGTCAGCTAATGTATTGGGATCGTATTCTGGGTGACCTGTGGCAAAGACAACACGTTTATCTTTAGATGCGAATAGGTAAGCCCCTGCTTGCTCTGATGTTGCTAATATTTCTAAATCTGTATTTTGTTGAATAAACTCAACAGGAAAACCAGCATAACGTGAATGAGGGGCGAAGAATGTTTCATCAAACCCACGAGTCAATAACGCGAAAGGATCACATGTTGTATGACGATATACCCCAGAAATTTTTTGTTTTAAGGTATATTTAGGTAAGTCATATAAAATATTTAGGCCCGCTTGAGCGGCCCAGCAAATAAAAAGTGTTGAAGTAACATGCTCTTTTGCCCATGTAATGATTTCTTTTATTTCCTCCCAATAAGCCACATCTTCAAATTCAACTAAACCTAATGGTGCTCCCGTTACAATCAAGCCATCAAAATTCTGTTCTTTAATTTGGGCAAAATCACAATAAAAAGTATCAAGATGCTCAACAGGTGTATTTTTGGGAACACGAGAATCAATACGCAATAATTGGATATCAATTTGTAATGGACTATTAGAGAGCAACCGTAGAAATTGATTTTCTGTTTCTATTTTTTTGGGCATCAGATTGAGTAACAGTACTTTTAAAGGACGAATATCTTGAATACTCGCTCTACTTGATGTCATGACAAAGACATTCTCATTGCGTAAACAACTCACTGCGGGTAGTTCGTCTGGTACTCTGATCGGCATCTCAATAACCTCTAAAAAACATCTAGACATCTAGAAGCCTGAATTTAGCCAATTCAGATCTAAAAGTCGAGGTGTAGATGCTGTATATGAAGAATATTCATATAAGTAAATGTTATAAGCCGAGCTTTATGTGATCTTCGCATGATTTTAGTTTGTTTAATCATTCAACAAACCAAGATCCCTCGAGTTATTTTTGAAATAGCCATTTTTATTCAGCCAAAAAACATTGGTGTAATCACATTGTTAAAAAATGTTTAAATAAAAATGGAATTCATTTTTGATTTTTGTAAAAACTGCATTAATCTTAATCAGGTGTGTAAAAGATTTTAGGGGAATGCAGAATGTTACAATCATTAACTACAGAAGCATTAAGCTTCACAAAACCTTTTGGGATAGCTGAAAAAGAGATATTAAATCATGATGTTGAGTCATTTTTGACTGATTTGGTCAGTCAGTTTTCAGAACGTCGTGACACCTTATTAGCAGAAAGAGAAATTTGGAAACAAAAAGTGGATAATGGAATACTTCCTGATTTTATTTCAGAATCAGATTCCATTATAAACTCAGAATGGAAAGTGAATCCAATTCCTAAAGACTTGCAAGATCGTCGGGTCGAAATTACAGGCCCCGTAGATCGTAAAATGGTGATCAATGCATTAAATGCTAATGTAAAAGTATTTATGGCAGATTTTGAGGATTCACTTGCCCCGACATGGGATAAGGTTATTGATGGCCAAATTAATTTACGTGATGCTGTCAAAGGAACAATTTCCTATACCAATGAGCAAGGCAAGTGCTATCAACTAAAAGCATCGCCTGCGGTGTTAATTGCTCGAGTCAGGGGATTACATTTGCCAGAGAAGCATGTGCTATGGCAGGGAAAACCTATTCCTGGGTGCTTGTTTGATTTTGCCTTATATTTTTACCATAACTATAAAGCATTACAGGCAAAGGGCAGCGGGCCTTATTTTTACATTCCTAAATTACAAACTTGGCAAGAGGCAAAATGGTGGAGTGATGTTTTTCATTTCACTGAAAAACGCTTCGGTTTAGCCAGCGGAACTATTAAAGCCACAGTATTAATTGAAACTTTACCGGCGGTATTTCAAATGGAAGAGATCTTATTCCATATGAAAGAGCATATTGTGGGCCTTAATTGTGGACGTTGGGATTATATCTTTAGCTATATCAAAACGTTGAAGAATTACCCTGATCGCGTGTTACCGGATAGACAGGGTATTACTATGACTCAACCTTTCTTAAGTGCTTATTCCCGACTACTTATTCAAACTTGTCATAAACGTGGTGCATTTGCGATGGGAGGAATGTCTGCTTTTATCCCCAGTCGCTCTGCGGAGCAAAATGGTGTCATTTTACAAAAGGTATTTGAGGATAAAGAGCTTGAAGCAACTAATGGCCATGATGGTACTTGGATAGCTCACCCTGGATTAGCCGAAACGGTGTTATCTGCGTTTGATGCGGTATTAGGAGAGCGAGCAAACCAACTTGATGTACAACGTAATGAAAAGATCACCGCAGAAATGTTATTGGCCCCTTGTGAAGGTGAAAGAACCGCAACAGGAATGAGAGCGAATATCCGCGTTGCTGTGCAATATATTGAAGCGTGGATCTCAGGTAATGGTTGTGTACCTATTTATGGGCTAATGGAAGATGCCGCCACGGCAGAGATATCTCGAACCTCTATTTGGCAATGGATCCGTCATCAAAAACCATTATCGGATGGACAGATTGTAACAAAAGCGCTTTTTCGCAACATGTTGAAAGAAGAGCTGGAGGTAATTCGCCAAGAAGTGGGTGATACCCGCTTTGAGCAAGGTCGTTTTAAAGAAGCAGCAACCTTAATGGATAACATTACTACCCAAGATGAATTAGTCGATTTTCTGACTTTACCGGGTTATCAACTTTTAAATTAAAAAAGATACGTCATAACGTATTTATAAACTGCAAATATAAAACATCATCACTACCAGATTTATAGGAGTTATTTTATGTCTATGAGTAGATCAGAGCAGATTGCCCAATTAGAAAAAGAGTGGGAACAACCTCGCTGGAAAGGGATCAAACGTCCTTATAGCGCAGAAGATGTCATTAAATTACGAGGTTCCGTTAACCCTGAACATACCTTAGCAAGACGTGGTGCGCAACGGCTTTGGTCATCATTAAATGGTAAGTCGAAGAAGGGATATGTCAATGCATTAGGTGCTTTAACAGGAGGGCAAGCATTACAGCAAGCTAAAGCGGGATTAGAAGCCATTTATCTATCTGGTTGGCAAGTGGCAGCTGATGCGAATACTGCTGCCAGTATGTACCCTGATCAATCTTTATACCCGGTGGACTCTGTACCCAATGTTGTTCAGCGTATTAATAATACGTTTAGACGAGCTGATCAAATTCAGTGGTCAAATGGTATCGGCCCTCAGCATAAAGATTATATTGATTTTTTCCTTCCTATTGTTGCTGATGCGGAAGCGGGTTTTGGTGGTGTGCTTAACGCATTTGAATTAATGAAAGCAATGATTGAGGCGGGTGCAGCAGGCGTTCACTTTGAAGATCAGTTAGCCGCAGTGAAAAAATGCGGTCATATGGGCGGAAAAGTCTTAGTACCTACGCAAGAGGCTGTGCAAAAGCTGGTGGCAGCACGTTTAGCGGCAGATGTTTCTGATGTTCCTACCTTATTAGTTGCCAGAACTGATGCGGATGCGGCCGATCTCTTAACTTCAGATTGCGATCCTTACGATAGTTCATTTTTAACTGGTGAGCGTACCGCTGAAGGTTTTTTCTGTACTCATGCAGGAATTGATCAAGCCATTAGTCGAGGGCTTGCTTATGCCCCTTATGCCGATTTGGTTTGGTGCGAGACTTCCACCCCTGATCTGAAAATGGCGGCTAAATTTGCCGAAGCGATCCATGATAAATATCCCGGTAAAATGTTAGCGTATAACTGTTCTCCATCTTTTAACTGGAAAAAGAATCTTGACGATAGCACGATCGCCCATTTCCAAGATGAGCTTTCTGCGATGGGGTATAAATTCCAGTTTATCACTTTAGCGGGTATTCATAGTATGTGGTTCAATATGTTCGATTTAGCGCATGATTACGCTAAAGGTGAAGGTATGAAACACTATGTTGAAAAGGTACAAGAAAAAGAATTTGCTGCACTATCGAAAGGCTACACCTTCTCATCTCATCAACAAGAAGTGGGCACCGGCTATTTTGATAAAGTGACGACGATTATTCAAGGTGGTATGTCATCTGTTACGGCATTAACTGGCTCTACTGAAGAGCAACAATTCTAGTCCTTACTGTGATGCACTTTTGTGGTGATAATTCAGGAGCAGGATGCTCCTCTTTTTCATGAGGTCAGTTGATGACAACTGAAGACTTAGTCGCTCAAACGATCTTACAAGGCTTTGATGCACAATATGGGCGTTTTCTTGAGATAACGTCAGGTGCTCAATATCGTTTTGAGCAAGCAGATTGGCATGGTATTCAATTGGCGATGAAAGAGCGCATCCGCTTATACGATAATCATGTTGGATTAGTTGTGGAACAACTTAGATGTATCCGACATGATATTGATAAAGAAAGTGTTTTCTTACAAAAAGTCAAAGAGCGATACACACAATTATTACCTAACTATCCCCGTTTTGAAATTGCTGAAAGTTTTTTTAATTCAGTCTATTGTCGTCTATTTCATCATCGAGAGCTTAATAAAAAAAACTTATTCGTTTTTTCATCACAACCTGCGTATCGTTTTACGCAAGCCCCTCGTCCTTTATCAAGAACGTTTGTTATACAAAGTGATTTACCCGCATTATTGCAAGATATTTTATCGCGCCTACCTTTGCGTTTACCGTGGCAAAATAAATCGCGAGATATTCAATTTATTTGCCAAACGCTCTATGCGCAATTTAGCCATGAGGAATTACAAAATGCGGTATTTCACATTGCTAATGAGCTATTTTACCGTAATAAAGCGGCATGGATGATTGGTAAGATAGCGATAAATAATCAATTCATTCCCATGTTATTACCTATTCATAATATTGAACAGCACTTAGTTATTGATACCTGTTTAACGACAACAGATGAAGCCAGTATTGTATTTGGCTTTGCTCGTTCTTATTTTATGGTTTATGCGCCATTTCCTGCGGCATTAGTAACATGGTTACGGGATATTCTCCCTGAAAAGTCTATTGCTGAGCTCTATATGTCGATTGGTTGTCAGAAACATGGCAAAACTGAATATTACCGTGAATACCTTGCTTTTATGAATTTTTCATCGGAACAGTTTATTGAAGCTCCTGGGGTAAAAGGAATGGTGATGCTCGTTTTCACACTGCCTACTTACGATAGAGTGTTTAAAGTGATCAAAGATAGGTTTGCACCACAAAAAACAATGACCGCAGAGCGTGTCAAAGAGTGCTATCGCTTGGTGAAAGAACATGATCGTGTTGGGAGAATGGCGGATACGCAAGAGTTTGAGAACTTTGTTATTGATAAAAAGCGGATTAGTAACGACTTAATGGCGATCTTAGAACAGGAGATCCCCAACAAATTAGAAGATCTAGGTGATAAGTTACTGATCAGCCATCTGTATATGGAACGCCGTATGACGCCACTTAATATCTATATGGAGCAGTGTGACGATAAACAGTTAAAAGCCGTGGTTGAAGATTATGGCCAAGCACTTAAAGAGTTGATTGCCGCAAATATTTTTCCTGGTGATATGTTATTTAAGAATTTTGGCGTGACACGCCATCATCGAGTTATTTTTTATGATTATGATGAAATAAGTTATATGACAGATATGAATTTCCGTGCCATTCCTCCCGCCCGCTATCCTGAAGATGAACTGGCCAGTGAGCCTTGGTATAGCGTTGCTGAAAATGATGTTTTTCCTGAAGAGTTTCGTTACTTTTTATGTTGTGATAAGCAAGTATGTCATTATTTTGAAGCTCAACATCGTGATCTTCTTTCACCTGAATACTGGCAACAACAGCAGCAAAGAATTAAACAAGGGTATATTGAAGATGTTTACGCCTATCCACAAAGTAAACGTTTCATTGATAACGATATCGGTTAATAAAAAAGAGTAATAAAGATAGATAATCGAATGATATACCTATCTTTATTGGGTAATAATTAAAGCATTAAATTAATGTTGAGCGCCAGCAACAGCTTCTTTTGCTAGCTCAGTAATACGTTGATAATCCCCTGCTTTCACTGCATCACTTGGAACTAACCAAGAGCCACCGATACAAAGTACACTTTCCAGTGCAAGGTAGTTACGGTAGTTTTCTGGCGAAATACCGCCGGTTGGGCAGAAACGTACTTGTGAGAATGGTCCTGCAATTGCTTTTAATGCTTTAACGCCACCATTAGCTTCTGCTGGGAAAAACTTAAATTCATTTAAACCGTAACTCATACCGAGCATTAATTCAGAAACAGTCGAGATACCAGGAATAAGAGGAATAGAGCCTGCTACCGCAGCTTTTAATAGTGCATCGGTTAAGCCTGGGCTAATGGCAAATTGCGCACCCGCTTCTGTGACTTGGGCTAATTGTTGAGGGTTGATCACTGTCCCTGCACCAACAATGGCTTCTGGTACTTCTTTAGCAATGCGACGAATAGCTTCAATAGCGCAGTCTGTACGTAGTGTCACTTCTAAAACTTTTACGCCACCGGCGACTAACGCTTTTGCGACAGGTACAGCTTCTTCAATATGATTAATAACAATAACAGGAACAACGGGCCCTGATTTTAGTACAGACTCTGCACTTGTATTCCAATGATTCATCTTTATCTTTCCTAATCAGCAATGAAGAGCAAATAAATAGGCTTGCTCCTCATTAGGCAATGAAAACTTTATGTATTAAAAATCAATACAGCAAGCACCTTGTTCAGCACCTGATAAATGGCGACGTAAATTAACGAACAACTCACGACCGCAACCGCTATTGTTTGCGCTGAGATCAGGTATTTCAGTTTGGCGAGCTTCTAAGGTTTGTTCATCAACTAAGAGTGTTAATTCACCTGTTTTGCCATTAACACGAATAATGTCACCATCTTGTACTTTTGCTAATAGTCCACCGTTTACTGCCTCTGGAGTTACATGAATAGCGGCAGGAACTTTACCTGATGCACCAGAAAGACGGCCATCTGTGACTAATGCCACTTTATAGCCTTTATCCATCAATACCCCTAAAGGAGGCATGAGTTTATGTAATTCTGGCATCCCATTGGCTTGGGGACCTTGATAACGCACAACGACTACACAATCTTTATTCAATTCACCGGCGCTAAATTTAGCGGCAATATCATGTTGACTATTAAACACAACAGCAGGTGCTTCAATAATTTTATTCTCATCAGGCACCGCCGACGTTTTCATCACTGCTCGACCTAAATTACCTTCCATCACCTGTGTTCCGCCGTGTGAAGAGAATGGCTTATTGATATCGGCAATCACATCTTTATCTAAAGATTGTATTGCACCTTCACGCCAATCAAGTTTACCTTCATTTAGCCACGGCTCTAAGGTATAGCGTTCAATACCAAATCCTGCCACCGTATTGACATCGCGATGAATTAAGCCTTTTTTCAGTAATTCACGAATAATAAGAGCAAGACCACCTGCCGCTTGGAATTGATTAATATCTGCCGGACCATTAGGATAAATACGAGCAATTAATGGCACAACTTGTGATAATTGAGAAAAATCATCCCAATTAATCATAATGCCCGCCGCCCGTGCCATTGCCACTAAATGCATGGTGAGATTTGTTGAGCCACCTGTGGCTAACAGCACAATAATACCGTTAACAATCACCTTTTCGTCAACTAATTGACCAATAGGTAAATAATTTCCTGAGTTTTCTGTTAAGCGTACAATTTGTTTTGCTGCCGCTTCTGTTAATGCTTCACGTAATGGAGTATCTGGGTGAACAAAAGAGGAGCCAGGTAAATGTAAGCCCATTGCCTCCATCACCATTTGGTTGGAGTTTGCTGTACCATAAAAAGTACAAGTTCCCATACTATGGTAAGAGGCCGCTTCTGCTTCTAATAAAGCATTACGGTCGACCTTGCCTTCTGCATACAGTTGGCGAATACGCACCTTTTCTTTATTGGGTAAACCACTGGTCATTGGACCTGCAGGGACGAAAATTGCAGGCAGATGACCGAATGACAGTGCTGCCATAGTAAGCCCTGGAACGATTTTATCGCAGATCCCTAAATAAAGGGCGCCATCAAACATATTATGAGATAACCCTACAGCTGCAGACATGGCAATAACATCGCGACTTAGCAGTGATAGCTCCATTCCATCTTGCCCTTGTGTCACACCATCACACATCGCAGGCACACCACCAGCGACTTGACCTACAGCACCAACAGTATGCAATGCCGCTTTAATTTTTTGTGGATAATCTTCATAAGGTTTATGAGCGGATAACATATCGTTATACGCAGTAATGATGGCGATATCATTATGAACCATATTCTTAAGTAAATTTTTATCTTCACTTTGACAGGCGGCAAAACCATGAGCCAAATTACCGCAAGCTAACTGGGCACGGTGTACGGTTTGGCTTTTAGCAGCTTCAATTTTTTTCAGATAAGCGCGACGAGTTATTTGTGAGCGAGCAACAATACGTTCAGTCACTTGTTGTACGGTTTCGTTTAATGCGGCGAAGTTGTTCTGAAACTGGTCATGATTTTTCGGGTTCATAATAGTGCTTCCTTTATTCACACAGGGTGACGGCATTACTTATTGCTATAAGAAAAAATATAAGCGCTTAGCAATAACTTGTTACCGGTAACATTGTTACGGGTAACAAGCTCAGTTGCAATACTCTTAAACCAAGCTTAAACAACATCTGTGATCGATATCAATTTTTTAAGATGATAAGTAACAGTTTTTTAATATTTAACGGCTAAAAATGAAAAAAAACGATTTTTGCATAAGCTGAATCGTTTTATTTAAGGAGAAGCCTTCCTAATTTGTACATAAATAAATAGAAAGGCCTAGCTGGGTTAACTTTTTACACCACCATATTCACGGCTGATCTGCTTAGCCGCTTTTATCACCAGTGCACCTAATTCCGTAATGCGTGAATCTGTCATTCTAGATACGGGGCCAGAGAGTGAAATAGCGGCAAAAGGCTGGTGGTGTTCATCATAGATACAAGCGCCAATACAACGTAAACCTAATGCATGCTCTTCATCATCAAAAGAGAAGCCTTGTTTACGAGCTTGTTCTAAATTCTCTTTTAATGCGGAAGGTAAGGTTTTGGTATAAGGGGTATAGGCCATCAGACCTTTTTTCTGTAAAAGGGGGAGTAACTTATTTTCCGGTAAAGTGGATAGAAATGCTTTACCTGCACCAGATGCATGCATTGGCAACTTGCCGCCAATTGGGGCAGACATTCTCATTAATGCATTACATTGTACTTGGTCGACAATCACCGCATCAAATTCAACTTGATCAAGAATAGCCAAATTAACGGTTTCGCCTGAATCTTCCATTAATTGACGCAATATAGGGTGCACCATAACCAGTAGGTTACGGGTTTGCAGAAAGCTACTACCGACAATAAAGGCATGAGTGCCCACTACCCATAAACCTAAATCACCCACTTGGCGTACAAAACCATGTTGTTGCAAAGTAGTAAGTAAGCGGTGAGTAGTGGAATTAGGTAGTCCTGCTTGAAAAGCTAAATCAGTTAAAGCAATACCGCCTGGAGATTCGGAAATATATTCCAATAATGTTAAGCCACGGCTTAATGACTGAACGGGGCCACCTTGTGCAGTACTTTGAGTTGCGGGTGTTTTTGGCTTACGAGCTTTTTTATTGGTAGGGGAGACGGTCATACTTACACTCCAGAAATACTGTCCATATTATCCTCTATTATGACCTATATAACGTAATAAAACTCCTCTGATCTGTATATTTTTCAAAACAAAGCATATGAAAACAAATATTGATGTTATCGGATTATGGTTAGGTGAAAATCTCTCATCTTCCTCTTAGGAATCTTTGCAAAGAGATATGATAGGATAAAAAAACAACGAACTTGCTATATAACGAAAATAACAACAACACAATATTCTTTGGTAGAGGAAGCAATGTGACCATGATAACTCAGCAGCTTACGCAAGCATTAGCCAAACGTATCTTAGTCCTTGATGGCGCAATGGGAACCATGATCCAGCAATATCAGCTGGCAGAAGAAGATTACCGAGGTGAACGTTTTGCCCATTGGCAATGTGATGTTAAAGGGAATAATGACCTTTTAGTCTTGACGCAGCCGCAGATCATTACTGAAATTCATAATGCTTATTTTGAAGCCGGTGCAGATATCGTCGAAACAAACACCTTTAATGCAACCTCTATTGCCATGGCTGATTATCAGATGGAAGGGTTATGTGCAGAATTGAATGAAGAGGCTGCTAAACTTGCCAGAGCCTGTGCTGATAAATGGAGTGCATTAACGCCAGATAAACCACGTTATGTTGCAGGGGTATTAGGGCCAACCAATAGAACAGCATCCATTTCTCCGGATGTTAACGATCCCGCGTTTCGTAATATCTCATTTGATACATTGGTGATGGCTTATCGAGAGGCGATCTGCGGACTCATTAAAGGAGGGGTGGATTTAATTATGGTGGAAACCATTTTTGACACCCTAAATGCTAAAGCGGCTATTTTTGCGATTAAATGTGAGTTTGATAATCTTAATATTGAATTACCGGTGATGATCTCAGGGACTATCACTGATGCGTCAGGTAGAACATTAACAGGGCAAACCACAGAAGCCTTTTATCACTCACTACGTCATGCTGACGCGTTATCATTTGGTTTAAATTGTGCGCTAGGGCCAAAAGAATTACGCCAATATATTCAAACTCTCTCACAAATATCAGAAACTTATGTCAGTGCTCACCCTAATGCTGGCTTACCTAATGCCTTTGGCGGATATGATTTAGATGCCAATGAGATGGCGGAACAAATCAAGGAGTGGGCGCAAGCTGGGTTTCTTAATATTGTCGGTGGTTGTTGTGGCACAACCCCTGCCCATATTCAGGCTATTGCTCAAGCGGTTGATGGCATAGCACCTAGAACATTACCCGTCATTAAAAAAGCCTGTCGACTCTCAGGTCTTGAGCCTTTGGTCATTGATGATAATTCGCTGTTCGTCAATGTGGGGGAACGAACGAATGTGACAGGTTCGGCTAAATTTAAACGTTTAATAAAAGAAGGTAATTACCAAGAAGCCCTTGATGTTGCTCGTCAGCAAGTTGAAAACGGTGCTCAAATCATCGATATCAATATGGATGAAGGCATGTTAGATGCGATAGAAGCAATGACACGTTTTCTTAATCTTATTGCGGGTGAACCCGATATTGCCAAAGTCCCGATTATGATTGACTCGTCAAAATGGCAAGTCATTGAGGAAGGATTGAAATGTATTCAGGGTAAGGGAATAGTCAATTCGATTTCGATGAAAGAGGGGGAAGCCCTTTTTATTGAGCATGCAAAATTAGTTCGTAAGTATGGTGCTGCGGTTGTTGTGATGGCATTTGATGAAATAGGGCAAGCAGATACTCGAGAGCGAAAAATAGAAATTTGTCGGCGTGCGTATCATCTATTAACTGAAAAAGCTGGATTTCCACCAGAAGATATTATTTTTGATCCCAATATTTTTGCTGTAGCAACGGGTATTGCTGAACATAATAATTATGCAGTTGATTTTATAGAAGTTTGTGCGGATATTAAATCTCAACTGCCTTATGCTTTAATTTCTGGCGGTGTTTCTAATGTGTCATTCTCTTTTCGGGGCAATGATCCCGTTCGGGAAGCGATCCACTCCGTTTTTCTCTATTACGCTGTAAAAAATGGTATGGATATGGGGATTGTCAATGCTGGGCAACTCGCTATTTATGACTCATTACCGGATGAACTACGTAATGCGGTAGAGGATGTTATTTTAAATCGCCATGCAGAGAGTACTGATAATTTACTGGCACTCGCAGAGCGTTATCGTGGTACTAAAAGTGAGGAACAGCACTCTACGCTTGCGCAATGGCGACAATGGGAGGTCGAAAAACGCCTAGAGTACGCGTTAGTGAAAGGGATCACCGAATTTATCATTGAAGATACCGAAGCGTGCCGCCAACAAGCTTCGAGTCCTATCGAAGTGATAGAAGGGCCATTAATGAATGGCATGAACACAGTGGGCGATCTGTTTGGTGAAGGTAAAATGTTTTTACCCCAAGTAGTAAAATCGGCACGGGTGATGAAACAGGCCGTAGCTTACCTTGAACCTTATATTCAAGCGACAAAAAAAGCAGGCAGCTCGGCAGGAAAAGTGTTACTGGCGACAGTAAAGGGAGATGTCCACGACATTGGCAAAAATATTGTCGGAGTGGTGTTGCAGTGTAATAACTATGAAATTATCGATCTGGGGGTCATGGTACCTTGCGATAAAATCTTGCAAACAGCCATTGACGAAAATGTTGATATTATTGGATTGTCTGGATTGATCACTCCATCACTGGATGAGATGGTGAATGTTGCTAAAGAGATGGAAAGACGCGGTTTTTCTCTTCCTTTAATGATTGGTGGTGCGACAACATCGAAAGCGCACACGGCAGTAAAAATTGAGCCTAATTACAGCCACCCAACCGTTTATGTGCAGAATGCGTCAAGGACGGTCGGGGTGGTCGCTGCATTATTATCGGCCACACAAAAGGCTGATTTTGTCGCTAAAACACGCCGTGAATATGAAGTGGTACGTCAGCAGTATGCGAGAAAAAAACCGCGTACGCCTCCCGTTTCCTTAGCGACAGCTCGTGCCAATGCATTGCAGCTTGACTGGCAACACTATACGCCACCTAAGCCGAACCAATTAGGGGTACAACAAGTTACAGCCAATATTGAAACTTTACGTGAGTATATCGACTGGACGCCTTTCTTTATGACTTGGTCATTGGCGGGGAAATATCCACGTATATTAGAAGATGAGGTTGTCGGAGAAGAGGCAAGACGCGTTTTTGCAGATGCGAATGCCATGTTGGATAAACTCAGCCGTGAAAAATTACTGACACCGAAAGGTATCGTTGGTTTATTCCCTGCTAATCGCCTTGGTGATGACATTATTATTTACCAAGATGAAACGCGACAGCATGAGTTATTACGTTGTTGCCATTTACGCCAACAAACAGAAAAAAAAGAGTACCCTAACTATTGCTTAGCAGACTTTATTGCCCCTGTGGATAGTGGTCTTGCTGACTATTTTGGTGCTTTTG
>NZ_BAABMO010000057.1:0-15716 GCF_054767435.1 Proteus sp. MB838 | reverse complement strand
TTTTTTTACCAGTTTGATGCCTTTATTGTTGCTACCTGATTTAGCTAAAGCATTACGTCGTAGCAGTGCCACTACTATTTATATTGGTAATTTAGGTAAAGAGCTTAGCCCTGCGGCTGCAAGTATGACGATGTCAGATAAAATCGCCATGATGGAAACCTATATTGGCTTACAAACTATTGATGCCGTGATTATTAGTCCAGAAACACAATATGAATCAATGAAAGGACGATTAATTGTTCAAGCGCAATTAGAGGCGAAAGATATTCCTTACCGTCATGATAGGCACCTATTAAGTAAAGCTATTGAATTAACACTTCAGCAATTAGGTCAACGTAATACCGCTTGTACAGCGAGTTAATCGTTATACCAATCAAAAAACCGCACTAAAATCATTATCTATCTCAGTGCGGTTAATTAGTTTTTATTAGATTATTTTCTTACTTTAACTGCGTGATTTTGTTTTACAAATAGGCAATTAGCTATTAAGTGTTTTTAAGGTAATGCGTTCGCTGATCACTTCTTCTATTTCAGCCAGTGTCATAGGTACGTCATTTTTCATAAAACCTAATCCAGCTACGGCTCGTGTAAAAGACATTAAATCTAATGGCGGTAGCTCCATCACCCAGTTTTCTTCTGTCGCTAAGGTATTTTCTGCTTTGAGTATATTTTGTACGACATCGGAAAATGTTTGATGTGATGATGCCCAATTTTGATCACCACTTGCCCATAACCAACGAGTAGCAATAAAGTTTTGCCACATATCTTCCCAACCATCATAAATACGACGTAGCATTGATGCACTCATTAATGACCATGTTTGTGCTTCTTGCTGGGTAATATAACCTTGTTGGCAGCCTTCTAAGCAAAGCTTGTTAAAACGACAAAGATCCCAAATAAGATATTTTACATTTTGGATATTCATTCGATTGGTGTTCATCATATCGATTTGCCATAAACGTTCATTTTTATCATTTTCAGTTAAATCAGATAATAAAATATCGTTTTTTAATGATTGAATATCTTCTTCTTTGCCATTCAAAATCTGGTCACGTAACTGGTAAAAGTCATTGGTATGACCTTGAGTCAGCAACCAAAATAATTGGTAGATTAAATCCCACCGATCATTAACTCCCCAAGCCGCTGATAGCCCACCATCATCTTTACCTTGATTATATTCGTTATATGCCCACTCATTCATTACCGCATAAGGGGCTGCGACATATAATCCCCATTCTTTGGGTAATAACTGATTTACTGGGCTTTCTGTTGCTGGAGACGATAAAACGGGCTCAGGCTCTGTTGTTGCTGGCATTGTAGCAGTGGGTAATTTATTGTCTTGCAATGCAAATCGTAACCACTTAAAAAGTATCACGAGGAAAAAACCACCAATAATGACTCCTACAGAGCTTGGAAACCCTGCATACACATAACCACTCATTCACTATCCTTAATGTCTTTTTTATCTTTGTAAATCATTGACTGTTTGTTAGTTGTAATATTTAAACAGTTGATTGCCAGGAAGGGAATAACAAAATAGATAATAATTGACAAAGAGAGAACAAAAAAAGAGCGCTATAAAAGCTATAACGCCCTTTGTAAGCCTATCTACTTACATTTTCTTATTAAGAATTAGCAATAAATTGCGCACGCAAAGTTTGTAATTTATCCCGTGTTTGAGCCGCTTTTTCAAATTCAAGATCTTTAGCATGTTGATACATTTCCGTTTCTAAGCGCTGAATTTCTTTTTCTAATTCAGCCGTAGAAAGTAATGGATAATCTTCATGAGTATCAACCGCTTTATGTCCTTTCTTATTACGGCCTTGAGTCGGTTGACCAATCTTAAGAATATCACCAATTTTCTTATTCAAGCCTTTTGGCACAATGCCATGTTCAAGGTTAAATTGTTGCTGTTTTTCCCGACGACGTTCTGTCTCACCAATGGCTTTCGCCATAGAATCTGTTATTTTATCGCCATATAAAATAGCTTTACCTTCAAGGTTACGAGCAGCACGACCAATCGTCTGAATAAGCGAACGTTCTGAACGTAAGAATCCCTCTTTATCTGCATCTAAAATCGCCACAAGAGAGACTTCGGGCATATCTAACCCTTCACGAAGTAAGTTTATCCCCACCAGCACATCAAATTCACCTAGACGTAAATCTCGGATAATTTCAACCCGCTCGACGGTATCAATATCTGAGTGCAAATAACGTACCCGTTCAC
The DNA here is from genome assembly GCF_054767435.1 of Proteus sp. MB838. Taxonomy (NCBI): domain Bacteria; kingdom Pseudomonadati; phylum Pseudomonadota; class Gammaproteobacteria; order Enterobacterales; family Morganellaceae; genus Proteus; species Proteus sp. MB838. The sequence goes on along the minus strand of NZ_BAABMO010000057.1, from coordinate 13,489 downwards.
CATGCTCTTCAAGATATTCGGTCAAATCCTCTGCCATACGTTTTGTTAATGTTGTCACTAATACACGTTCATTTTTAGCTGCTCGTATACGTATTTCTGATAATAAATCATCAACCTGTGTGGCAACAGGGCGAACTTCAACCACCGGATCAAGTAAACCTGTAGGTCTAACCACTTGTTCTACAATGTCATTACCTGATTTTTCTAGCTCATATTTTCCCGGTGTTGCTGAGACATAAATGGTTTGTGGTGCTAATGCTTCAAACTCTTCAAAACGCAATGGACGGTTATCCAATGCAGAAGGCAACCGGAAGCCATATTCCACTAACGTCTCTTTACGTGAGCGGTCGCCTTTATACATGCCGCCAATTTGCGGAATAGTAACGTGTGATTCGTCAATCACTAATAACCCATCAGCAGGCAAATAATCAAATAGCGTTGGTGGTGGCTCACCAGGCCCACGACCAGAAAGATAGCGAGAGTAGTTTTCAATACCTGAGCAATACCCCAATTCATTCATCATTTCTAAATCAAATTGAGTGCGCTGGGTAACTCGCTGCTCTTCAACCAATTTATCATTGGCTAATAGCACCTTACGTCTTTCAGCTAGCTCCTGTTTGATTTTTTCCATCGCATCCAGAATACGTTCGCGCGGCGTAACATAGTGGGTTTTAGGATAGACGGTGAAACGTGGCACATTGTAATGAATTTGTCCTGTGAGAGGATCAAATAGCGATAAACGCTCAACCTCTTCATCAAATAATTCAACACGTAAAGCGTAGTCATCAGATTCAGCAGGAAAGATATCGATCACTTCACCACGGACTCGGAAAGTACCGCGCTGAAAAGCCTGATCATTGCGGGTATATTGCAAATCAGCAAGTCGGCGTAAAATCGCACGTTGGTCAATAATCATGCCATTGCTTAAATGTAGCATCATTTTTAAATAGCTATCCGGATCACCCAAACCATAAATAGCTGAAACTGAAGAGACCACAATAACGTCTTTACGCTCTAAGAGTGCCTTTGTAGCCGATAGACGCATTTGTTCGATATGTTCGTTAACAGAGGCGTCTTTTTCAATAAAGGTATCGGAGCTTGGCACATAGGCTTCAGGTTGATAGTAGTCATAATAAGAGACAAAGTATTCCACCGCATTTTCAGGGAAAAACTCTTTCATTTCACTATAAAGCTGTGCAGCTAGCGTTTTGTTTGGCGCTAATACCATAGTAGGACGATTTAGGTTAGCTATCACATTGGCAATAGTGAAGGTTTTACCTGATCCGGTTACCCCTAATAAGGTTTGGTGAGCAAGTCCATCTTCTAACCCTTCACATAATGAAGCGATAGCAGTAGGTTGATCACCACCGGGTTTAAATTCTGAATGCAGTTTAAAAACTTTGCTCATATTCTTATCTCCTCGCAGACACTCCTTATGATACTGGATAAAAATCCAGCTTCAATCTCTATCTTACAAAAAATAATCTGAATAACGGATTTAAGTTATCCCCAGATTTTAATCAAAAAGTTTTTTAAAAAATCAACCCCTTATTTTAGGGATAAATCACTGAGAGTAAGTTGACGCTTTCGCACTATTGATTTTATTTAACTTATTAATAATAAACAATAAAAAATAAAAGTTGAGAATAACACCAATCTTTAGCAATGCCTTGTATTCTCTATATTTGGCGTATTTTTATTATGGTAATACACAAGGTTATCCACAGGAATAGTGGATAACTGAACAAAGTGCTTATACCACGGTAGGTTACAGCTTTTTTTCTTATTAAAAATAACCCTAATATTTAGCAAAAAAATAATTTTTTTATTTTTTTATACATGAAAATAAGCTGTTAAAATTGACTCAATGATGATGTATCAATGTGATTTGAGATAAGAGAGATCAAAATAAGAGGTAAAATTATGTTGTTTAACGTCTTGTGTTAAATAAGGAATTTTACCTAAAAGTGGTGCTTTAATATGCGTCATTAAAGTAGCTAAATACTGCTGTTGATACCGTCCGGCAGGCTCTACTTCATTTGCTACCCAGCCCGCTAAAGTCAACCCTGATTGCCAAATAGCTTGTTGCGTTAATAATGCATGATTAATACAACCTAATTTAATACCCACCGTTAAAATAACGGGTAATTTTTCTTCAATCACCCAATCTGCAAAGAATTGGTTTGCTGATAGTGGCGTAAACCATCCCCCAGCACCTTCAACTAATACCCAATCTGCGCGTTGTTGCAGATAAGATAACCCCTTGGACATAACCTGAAAATCAATAGGTTGTTTTGTCTCTTCGCTCACAATATGAGGTGATGTGGGGGTTTCAAAGCAATAGGGATTCACTTGCTGATAAGCCAAAGGGACGCTACTAAACTGTTGTAACGTTAATGCATCACTATTACGTAAACCTTCAGGTAACCATTCGCTGCCAGATGCAACAGGTTTATAACCCGCCGTTTGATATCCTTGTTGTGTAGCGCATTGTAATAATGCACTACTTACGACGGTTTTACCGACTTCGGTATCTGTTCCTGTTAAAAACCATGTTTTAGCCATGAGAAATCTTTCCTATAACGAGTTCATAAGTAAGTAAATATTTACCAGAGTCTGTTTTGCGCCAAACTTGCTCTAATTGACGCAGTTTTTGGCGTGTCATTAATCCTTTTGGCCGTTCTCCTTGCACAAAATTCGCGCCTACCCCTTTTAATGAGGTAAAAAGCTCAGGCAATGATGCATATTGTTCTGTCACCTTTTCAGTCACAAATTGATATTGAAAACCACTACAGGCTTGTTCAATCTGTTGGTAAGAGAGGAACGGGTTAACATGTTGGTGGTTATCAAGAAACTGCCAAGCGTCTCGTACCTCTTGTAACGTTGATGTTGCTAACGTAGAAAAATAGAGCGCCCCTTGTGGATTGACGACACTCATTAAGCTATTTACCGCAATGGCAAGATCATCACACCACTGCATAGCTAAATTGCTAAAAACGATATCTATGCTGTGGGGGGTGATCGCACAGTGCTCAATATCACTTTGTAAATAACAATTAGCCCGTTGTTGTTGTCTCGCCACTTGTAACATGGCATGAGATAAATCAAGTGCGATAACAAACCGTCCTTGTTGTCGCCATTTTTGACTGAAATACCCAGTGCCACACCCCGCATCTAGCACCCTATCCCCAGCTTGGTGGCGAGCTAAATACATCAATTTATCACCACTATAACGTTGAATAGAGGCATGATGATCATAATGGCTAGCCGCTTTACTAAAACACTGGGCTATCTGCTGTTTATCTGTTTTGATTGAAGAAACCATGAAGAAGCTCGATTAACATCGCAATGTCGGAAATTTGGTGACGAGTCGTTAAAGTAATGCGTAAACGTGCGCTGTGAGGGGGGACGGTCGGTGGAAAGATCGCTTTTACCCAGAAACCTTCACGTTGTAAATAGTCTGAAAGTTGTTGACAGCGTAGTTCATCACCAATAATTAACGGTTGAATGGCTGTTTGTGAAGGTAATAATGTGACTGGAAGTGATGAGACACCTTGACGGAAAAAGCTAATAAGTTGTTGAAGATATTCTCGTCCTTCATCATCTTGTTTAATAACCTTTAACGCTGCATGTAAAGCAACGGCTTGTGCAGGGGGCATTGAGGTACTATAAATTAAGTGACGTGAATATTGTTCGAAAAACTCAGCAGTCACCTTATTACACAGTACAGCTGCACCACTAATGCCAAAGGCTTTACCAAAAGTCGCTATTAATAACTCAGGTTTAATCCCTGCTTCATGGCAACTCCCTTTACCTTCTTTACCTAACACGCCAATACCATGCGCATCATCAACCATTAACCACGCCTGATGCTGTTGACTTATTTCTGCCATAGCCGCTAATGGCGCTTTATCACCATCCATGCTAAAAACCCCTTCTGTCACGACTAAGCTTTTATTCGCAGAGGTTTTATGAAGCCGCTGAGATAGAGATGGCGCAGAATTATGCAAAAAGCGCCATAAACTCGCCGGTGATAAGATAGCCGCTTCCATTAATGAAGCATGACAAAGTTTATCGGCAATGATGGCATCTTCTTTTTCAAGTAATGTCGCAATAACACCTTGATTAGCACTATAGCCTGAAGAAAATAATAGCGCATGATCGTACCCTAACCAGTCAGCGAGTTGTTGCTCTAACTGCTGATGGGCCTGTGTAAAACCGGTAATATGACCCGATCCCCCACTCCCTATACCATATTCATTCGCACCACGTTGCCATGCTTGAATAACATCAGGATGTTGGCTTATCCCTAAATAATCGTTACCAGAAAAATTAACATATTTATCACCAGACAGTGTGGTTAAATAGCGTCCATTACTATGCTGGATCACCTGTCTTTTTCGCCATAATGGCGTATTTCTACGCTCATTAAGTCGCTTATCTAGATAGTTTTGCCAACTCATTACAGTGCCGCGTTATAAAATTGTTCGGTGTCTTTTTCAGCAACAGCTTGTAGCAACACGTCTTCTTGTTGCTGATCGCCCATTGAGACAGATAATCTTTCAGGATTTAAACCAAGCTTACGGAATAATTGGTGATCTTTATCTTCAGTGGGATTCGTGGTCGTTAATAATTTACAACCATAAAAAATGGAGTTTGCGCCAGCCATAAAACAGAATGCTTGCGTTTGTTCACTCATTTGTTCACGCCCTGCTGAAAGTCGCACATAAGAGCGAGGCATCATAATACGAGCAACAGCAATAGTCCGAATAAAATCAAAGGGATCGACATCTTCATTATCAGCCAGTGGCGTACCTTTAATTTTGGCTAACATATTGATAGGTACACTTTCCGGCGGTTGCGGTAAGTTAGCTAATTGCACTAACATAGCGGCTCTATCTTTGACCTCTTCCCCTAAACCTAAAATGCCTCCAGAGCACACTTTAATGCCAGCATTACGTACTTTATCTAAGGTATCTAAACGGTCTTGATATGTCCGGGTGGTAATAATGCTGCCGTAAAACTCAGGTGATGTATCAAGATTATGGTTATAAAAATCCAGTCCGGCTTGTGCTAAGCGTGAGGCTTGTGAATCATCAAGCTTACCCAATGTCATACAGGTTTCCATACCTAGCGCTTTCACTTCTTTGACCATCTGCTCAAGATAAGGCATATCACGCTCATGTGGATTACGCCAAGCCGCGCCCATACAAAAACGGGTTGAACCAGCTGCTTTTGCTTTTTTGGCTGATTCAATCACTTGTTGTACTTCCATTAAGCGCTCTTTTTCTAACCCTGTTTTATAGCGCGCACTTTGGGCACAATATTTACAATCTTCAGGACAAGCGCCTGTTTTTATCGACAGTAAGGTGCTGACTTGAATTTGTGAAGGATCAAAATGTTGACGATGCACTTGTTGCGCTTGAAAAACCAAATCTAAAAATGGCATATCAAACAGTGCCCTAGCTTCTTTTAATGTCCAACGTTTTAACGTACTCACAATACATTCTCCTGTTCAAAAGTGATTGCCAGTTTAAATAATAGGGTTATCATGTCAACTAAAATTGATCACGCTAGGTTTACATGATTAACTGGAAAGTAAAATGACACCCGATGATATTGCTTTTGATTTACGCCATATTTGGCACCCTTATACCTCGATGAGTAACCCATTACCGGCTTATCCACTCGTAAGTGCAAAAGGGGTTGAACTCACTTTAGCGAATGGCAAACAATTAATTGATGGTATGTCTTCATGGTGGGCTGCGATCCACGGCTATAACCACCCTGAACTCAATACGGCGGTAACAGAACAACTAGCAGCAATGTCCCATGTGATGTTTGGCGGTATCACCCATCCCCCAGCGGTTGCTCTATGTCGAAAACTATTGGCTATCACTCCCGCACCACTAGAGTGTATTTTCCTCGCTGATTCAGGCTCTGTAGCGGTTGAAGTGGCGATAAAAATGGCATTGCAATATTGGCAGGCAAAAGGTGAAAAACGCCAGCGCATTGTGGCATTAAAACGCGGTTATCATGGTGATACTTTTGGCGCGATGTCGGTGTGTGATCCTGACAATTCGATGCATAGTCTCTACAAAGGCTACCTGCCGAATCATCTGTTTGTCGAAGCGCCAAAAACCGGATTTTATCAACCGTGGGACGCTACTGATATAGACGCTTTACGCACCACATTAGCGCAACATCATCAACATATTGCCGCCGTGATGCTAGAGCCAATCGTCCAAGGAGCTGGTGGTATGCGCATATACCACCCAGAGTATTTAACACAAGCTCGAGCGTTATGTGATGAATTTAATGTGTTATTAATTGCCGATGAAATCGCCACTGGATTTGGCAGAACTGGTAAATTATTTGCTTGTGAACACGCGGGGATCTCCCCCGATATTATGTGTGTAGGTAAAGCATTAACAGGTGGTTATATGACGCTATCCGCCACGTTAACTACACGCCATATTGCCGATACTATCAGCCAAGGTGATGCAGGTTGCTTTATGCATGGCCCTACCTATATGGGGAATCCTCTTGCCTGTGCGGTGGCGAATGCTAGTTTATCACTATTAGAACAAGGTCACTGGGTTAATCAAGTCGCCCAAATTGAAGCTCAACTTAAAACCGAATTATTACCCTTAAAGCAAGCAAAAAGCGTTAAAGATGTGCGGGTACTTGGTGCTATTGGTGTCGTAGAAATGGTTGAGCCAGTCAATATGGCTAAACTACAGAAATACTTTGTCGATGAAGGGGTTTGGATACGACCTTTTGGTCAACTGATTTATATTATGCCTCCTTATATTATATCACCTGAAAAGCTCACTAAACTCACTCAAGCAATTGAGAAAGCGGTTAATCTTACCAATTAATTATTTTGTTTTAATATCTCTAGCGGCATCATCTACCGCTAGAGAGCAAGCGATACTTATTTGGTGACTACAGTGACCCACATCGCCCCTTTTCCGACTGGGTAACAAGCTAATTCCGTTAATGCGCCGGTTTGCCTATCAATACGAGAAACAGAGACAAAATCAGATTTCTGACCGCAAGAAATGAGATAATTTCCTGTATTATCAAGATTAAAACCGCGTGGTTGTGTCTGTGTTGTATAATGACCTACAGGTTGTAGATGATCCCCTGCTTCTGAAACTGCCATTACACTCATCAAGCTTTCCGAACGTTCACTGGCATAGAGGAAACGACCGTCTGGGGTAATATGGATATCAGCGGCCCAACGTGTGCTATTGAAAGTTTCTGGCACCATATCGATGGTTTGCATTAAACGATAAAGATCACCCATACGACGATAAACATTGATTGTTGCATCTAATTCATTAAGGCAATAAAACACTTCGCCATTAGGATTGAACGCTAAATGACGCGGCCCTGCATTTATTGCTGTGGTTAACTCTTCGCTACGCGCTTCACTTAAATGTCCCTCTTCTGAAAGATTAAATAGACGAATATGATCTTCACCTAAACAGGGAACAATAAGCTGCTTGTTATGCCAATCAATATTAGAAGAGTGTGGTTTATTTAATCCTTCAATAAGTTGTATCGGCGCTTGAGCAATACCTTGTTGATTAATCGGCAATACCGCTAAGTTACCTTGGTGATAAGAAGGAACAAACAAAAAACGTTCTGTTTTATCCAAGCACAGATGAACTGGTGCACTTGGAATTGCCGTTATTGCTTTTTGTTCTAACTGGCCATCAGGTGCGATTTCAAAGGTCACCACACTAAAATGAGGACGAATGCCAACATAAAGATGTTTTCCATCTGCACTAGCCACCATAGGTTGAACTTGTCCTGCAACCTCAACAACCTGCAGTAGATGCATCTCTCCCGCGCTATTTAATGTATACGCATGGATTTGATGACTCTCTGGACTTGCTACGTAGACTACCTGTTTCATCCTTTCTCCTTAAAATCGATTACCTATTGATTTATAAAGAATAATAACTTAACCAACTGATACCTGTCACGATTAAGCTAGTTTATCTTTGCTAGGTTAACGTGTAACATCAGCATCATTGCATCTTTATACTATCAAGGGGCTTATTATGTCGTACCGCGTTATTGCACTGGATCTTGATGGCACATTGCTTGATGACCAAAAACGTATCCTACCGGGATCTTTAACTGCTCTTAATCTTGCCAGAAAAGCGGGCGTTAAAGTACTCATTGTAACAGGTCGTCACCATGTTGCTATTCATCCATTCTATCAAGCGCTAGATCTTGATACACCCGCTATCTGTTGTAATGGTACTTATCTTTACGACTACCTCGGTAAAAAAGTGCTTGAATCTGATCCTTTAACCCCCGAAGAAACACGCGCGGTACTCGACTTGGTTAAACAAACCGATGTGCATCATTTAGTCTATGCAGATGATGCAATGATGTATGATCAACTTACCGCTGCCGTACAACGTACACTTAATTGGGCTGATACTCTTCCTCTGGCACAACGCCCTAATTTAGTCAAAGTAGATGATTTTTACCAAGCAATGCATCATGTTGATTCTATCTGGAAAATAGCGACCACAACCCCCAATCACGATGAGTTACGTGCTTTAATCGAACAAGTAGAACAACAAGTCGGCTTAGAGTGTGAATGGTCTTGGGTCGATCAAGTTGATATCGCCAAGAAAGGTAATAGCAAAGGTCGCCGTTTACAGCGTTGGGTTGAAGCTAATGGCATGAAGATGAGTGATGTTATGGCGTTTGGTGATAACTTCAATGACTTAAGTATGTTAGAGCATGTTGGTTTAGGTGTTGCTATGGGCAACGCATCAGATGAGGTCAAAGCACGCGCTAAACTGGTGACTAAAAATAATAATCAGCTCGGTATTGCAGAGACTATTCATAAATATATTTTGTCTTAAATACTTGCTATTCAAACAACAAAGCCTCATCTATGACGAGGCTTTATTTTTATAAATCAATAAATTAAAGATGGCGACTTAGTGAAATACTTTTTATTTGCGCATAAAGCCACTGCCCTTCTTGAATATTGAGTTCATCTCTCGCCCAAGGGGTGATCCGCGCCCATAAATAATTGCCATCATTAACCAGTTTCACATCTACCTGATCATCATGTTTGATCATTTCGACCACTTTCATATGTAATATATTACGGATACTACTATTTGATGGGCGAGTGGTAGTTAACGATACATCTGAAGCATCAATACGAACGCGCACATCGCGACCTATTTTTGCCTCTATTTGTGGCAACCACAGTACTTGATTACCAAAGGCGGTCGCCGTCATCGCATAATGGCTATGATGTTCAACGACCATAACATTTGCAACACTGCTTAACGTCTCTTTTTGTAACCAAGGGCGTAATGCGCTACTGGCCCAAACATCTTCTAACTTACCCATTGCCTTAATTTTTCCGGCATCCATAACAATCACATTATCAGCAAGTCGAATAATCTCATCTAGACTATGGCTCACATACAAAATAGGTATTTGTACATCTTGTGAAAGTTTTTCTAAATAGGGTAATAATTCACGCTTGCGGGGTAAATCAAGAGAGGCCAATGGTTCATCCATTAGCATAATATCGGGTGCAGTTAATAATGCACGTCCAATAGCCACACGTTGTTTTTCACCACCAGATAGCGTAATAGGAAAACGCGAAAGTAGATGTTCGATACCTAATAGATAAATAATTCTATCAAACTGTACTTTCATTGTTGGTGACATACCGTAAAGTAAATTTCCTTTTACGGTATAATGAGGAAATAGTCGTGCATCTTGAAATACATAGCCTACTTTGCGCTTTTCGGGTGGCAGATAAATTTTCTTCTCAATATCCACCAATGTGTGATTATTTAACACAATATGTCCTGAATCAGGTTTGGTTAAACCACCAATCACATTAATGAGCGACGTTTTACCTGCGCCAGATAAGCCAAATACCGCCGTGATACTTTCTGTTGGTAATTGAGTATTCACTTCCAGACACAAAGAGCCCAGTGTCTGTTTAAAATTCATCTCTAGCATACGCCCCCCAATCTTTTACGACCCCAACGAGTTAGCCACTCTGAAGCCATTAAAGAGACGAGCGCCAAAATAATTGCAATGACACATAAACGGGCGGCATCCATTTCTGCCCCCGGTGTTTCAATTAACGTATACATAGCCAAAGGGATCGTTCTGGTTTCCCCTGGAATATTGGAGACGAAAGTGATTGTGGCGCCAAATTCACCTAATGAGCGAGCAAAGGCCAATACGATCCCCGCAATAATGCCGGGCATAGATAATGGTAACGTTATAGTAAAAAAGACACGTAATGGTGATGCGCCTAATGTTCTTGCCGCTTGTTCCATACGTTGGTCGACAGCTTCTAGTGCTAGTCTAATTGCTCTTACCATCAGTGGAAATGCCACAACAGCTGAGGCAAGTGCCGCCCCTCGCCAACTGAAGGTAAAACTAAATCCAAACCAATTATATAGCCATTCACCAATAAATCCGCGTCTCCCCATGCTAATTAATAATAGATAACCAACAACAACGGGAGGTAAAACTAAAGGTAAATGAATAATGCTATCAAGCAATGATTTACCGGGAAAACGAACCCTAACTAACAGCCAAGCCATCAATATACCAAAAGGAAGACTAATTATTACTGCAATTGTCGATACCTTAAGGCTTAAAAGAATCGCTTGCCATTCGTATTCACTTAACATCTCCAAAAGTATAATTCCTAAAGTGGGCTAAAGCCGTATTTCTTAAAAATTTCTGCGGCTTGAGGTGTTTTTAGATAGTCATAAAAATCACGAACAGCTTTATTATCCTGTCCTTTTACAACTGCCATTGGATACTCAACAGGTTTGTGACTATCAGTTGGGAATACCCCAACCACTTTCACTTTGTCACTGGCAACAGCATCAGAGCCATAGACAATACCTAATGGTGCTTCATCTCGTTCAACTAATGCCATACCGCTGCGAACATTATTAGTGCGCGCCATTTCCGGACTCACCACATCCCATACACCTAAATATTCTAATGACTCTTTAGCATAGATACCAACAGGTACATGATCTGGATCACCCACAGCTAATTTTCCACCATTAAGTAAGGATTTCCATTTAGTATCCTTATTAATAACAACATTGTTTAATTTGCTATCTTTAGGGGCAATTAACACTAAATCGTTACCTAATAATGTATGTCGTGAATCAGTCACCATTAAATTCTTATTAATAACATAATCCATCCACTGCTGATCGGCAGAAATAAATAGATTTGCAGGTGCTCCTTGCTCAATTTGGCGAGCAAGTGTTGAAGAGGATGCATAAGAAGCAACGACATCCGCTTGTTTTTCCTGTTTATATTGTGCCGAAATTTCATTAAGCGCATTAGTGAGAGAAGCCGCCGCAAATACCGTTATTTTTTCCGATGCCATGCTTTGGCTCACTAAAGCAAAAGAGATAATCGCACCAGCCAGTAACTTACCTGATAATTTTTTCATGTTGAGTTCCACTTAAATAGGACAATAACCACGCTGTATATATCAAGATATAACGTAAAATGAAAGGATAAGTTGATTAAAATTGGTTATATATCAATAAATATAGCGATAAATAGGGAGACAAAAATGGCGATAGCAATGGAGATAGAAATGCAATCAACAACGCGACAACTTGAAGTTAAATAGCTAAAAGATAAATAGCTAAAAGATAAATACTCTAAATAATTCAAGGTGTAGCTAGGCGACAAGTGAATGAGTCGCTAGGAGCATACATAAGTATATGACTAGTGCGAATAAACGCAGTCAACAACGCTACAACTTGAAGTATGACGAGTATTTGAGGAGTATTTGAGGAGTATTTTAGGAGTATTAAAAACAGCCCTTCACAATAAAGGGCTGTTCTAAATAGAGGGGTAATTATGCTTTTTTATCAGCCTTTGACTGACTAGGTGAAATTAAGTTAAAAATCTCGCCTAAACCATAAATAATGCCCATGATAAGTACCATCACAACAGGTACCATCAAGAGAGCGAACCCTAAACTTTTCAATAATTCAAACATGATAACCTCTTTATCATGGTATATTCGGAAAGCCAGAGTTGGCATTTCTTCACGAATAACGAATAATAACGCTATAGTTGTATCTATTCTAGAGAATTATCGTTTTGTGTCGGCACAAAAAATGCGATAAACAGACAAACCAGAAGAAGCCTATCATTATGCAAGCAGAAATATTACTGACACTGAAACTTCAAGATAAGCTCTTTGCTGATCCACGCCGTGTTGCGCTGTTAAAACAAATTAAAGCAACAGGCTCAATTAGCCAAGGGGCGAAAATGGCGGGCATTAGTTATAAAAGTGCTTGGGACGCTATCAATGAAATGAATCAACTGGCTGACGAACTCCTTGTTGATAGAGCAACTGGCGGTAAAGGGGGTGGAGGCGCCACACTGACTCATTATTGTGAACGCTTACTACAACTTTATGATCTATTAGGACAAATTCAACAAAAAGCCTTTGATGTATTAAAAGACGATTCATTACCTTTAGACAGCCTTTTAGCGGCTATTTCACGTTTTTCGTTACAGACCAGTGCCAGAAACCAATTTTTTGGCACCATTATTGAACGCGATCACTTACAAGTACAACAACATGTTAATGTTCAGCTTGCTGATCAAAAAACGGTTATCCGCGCGGCGTTAACTGAAAAAAGTGCCGATCGTCTAAATCTTAAAGAAGGCAAAGAAGTACTCGTTTTAATTAAAGCGCCATGGGTCAATATAGAAAAAGGCGCCTCTGTAGCACAACAATATGACAATGCGCTATCAGGCACCCTAACCCAAATTGAAACGGGCAATGAAAATAGCGAATTAGTGGTAACGTTAGAAGGTGGATTAGAAGTGTGTGCGACTTGTTCTAACCAGCATGTTACACAACAAAAGCTACATATTAATGATACCGTAACAGCGTTATTTAATGCCGATCAGGTGATTATCGCCACATTATGTTAATTATTAGCATGATGGCTTTTGAGTAAAAATAACACCATCACTTAATTGATATTTTAAAAATTATATTAAGTGATGGTTTTTCGACTGATACAACGTGTAAAAGCTTTTTTTATTGAAGCACCTAAAACCTCATCACTACAATTGGCTTTTAATGTAATAATTGCACTATCAGATATTCCCTCACCTACCCAATGATCCATACGTAAATGGTTTAGAGGACTAATAGTAATTTCATCATCTGTAAGCTCTAAGCTACATCGATTCATATTATTAAAAAGTGCTGTTTTATTTTTATAATTATATTCTTTGATTATTTTTTTTATCCAGTCTTGATAAGTTTTTTTATCATTATACATTTGATTAAACTTATCTGAATTTCCTTTTATTTGTTCACTTTTAATCAGAGCGAGTTTGGCATAATAACCTAATTCGTCATCAATAATATCATTAGGTAAAACCTTATAGCCTTTTTTTAGAT
>NZ_BAABMO010000056.1:0-17496 GCF_054767435.1 Proteus sp. MB838 | reverse complement strand
GGTTTACCTTCATCATCTTTAATAAAGTGCATGGTCATCATGATCATGCGGGCAATCCAGAAGAAGATAATATCGAAACCGCTCACTAACATATTCGTTGGATGGAATGTTTTCAGTGCTTCGGTGTTTTCTGGCCAGCCTAAGGTTGAGAATGTCCACAGTGCAGAAGAGAACCACGTATCGAGTACGTCTTCATCTTGGCGTAATGCTACATCGGCAGCAATGTTATTTTCACGACGCACTTCTTCTTCGTCACGACCGACATAAACATGACCTTCGTTATCATACCAAGCCGGGATACGATGACCCCACCACAGTTGACGAGAAATACACCAATCTTGAATATCATTCATCCAAGAGAAATACATGTTTTCGTACTGTTTAGGTACAAATTGAATATCGCCATTTTTAACCGCTTCTACCGCAGGTTTCGCTAAAGGTGCTGCACGGACATACCATTGGTCAGTTAATAAAGGTTCAATAACCACACCACCACGATCACCGTAAGGTACCGTTAAATCGTGAGGTTTGATCTCTTCTAATAATCCTAAACGTTCAAATTCAGCAACAATAGCTTTACGTGCTGCAAAACGTTCCATACCTTGGTAGGCTTCTGGGATCTCTGTGCTATATACATCAGATTCAACACCGTTAGTGTCTAATACTTCTGCGCTAACACGAATATTGCCATCAAAATCCATGATATTAATCATTGGTAGTTGATGGCGACGACCTACTTCATAGTCATTAAAGTCATGGGCAGGGGTGATTTTTACACAACCGGTGCCTTTTTCCATATCCGCGTGTTCATCCGCTAAAATAGGAATACGACGGTTCATTAAAGGTAGAATAACCTCTTTACCAATCAGATCTTTATAACGTGGATCTTCTGGGTTAACCGCAACGCCAGTATCACCTAACAGTGTTTCAGGACGAGTCGTGGCAACAATCAGATAATCTTTACCCTCTGCCGTTTTAACGCCATCAGCTAATGGATAACGCAGATGCCACATTGAGCCTTTTACTTCGCGGTTTTCAACTTCGAGATCGGAAATGGCAGTGTGTAATTTAGGATCCCAGTTAACAAGACGTTTGCCACGATAGATAAGATCTTCTTTGTGTAAACGAACGAAGGCTTCTTTTACTGCTTTAGATAAACCTTCATCCATGGTAAAGCGTTCGCGATCCCAATCTACGGAGTTACCTAAACGGCGCATTTGGTTAGAGATATTACCGCCGGACTCTGCTTTCCACTCCCAAATTTTATCGATGAAAGCATCACGGCCATAATCATGGCGGTTTTTACCTTCTTCAGCAGCAATCTTACGCTCAACAACCATCTGTGTTGCGATACCTGCATGGTCAGTACCCGCTTGCCACAAGGTATTTTTACCCTGCATACGTTGATAGCGGATCATGGTGTCCATGATGGTTTGTTGGAAAGCATGACCCATGTGCAGGCTACCTGTCACATTAGGTGGTGGGATCACAATACAAAAGCTTTCTTTGGATGTATCACCATTGGCTTTAAAGTAGCCATTTTTTTCCCAATGTTGATACAGAGGTTGTTCAATCTCTGTCGGATTATAAGTTGTATCGAGCGATGGCTCTTTCGGTGCGGATTTATTTTCCATATTCTTTACGTATTCAATAGGTTGGCGGCGTAGCCATTGTCAAAGTAAAGCTGACGCTACGATAAATTTTATATCGTTCTCGCGCCAACTGTTTTAATTGTTCATCGATAGGTACGAAGTCTATCACTTCATGGAAAGCTGTGGCAAAGTCTGCAAATTGTGACTGCAAATTAATCAGGAGATCACGCGGGGCATTGCCCCGTTTGCCCGGCCAACATAATTCAACAGGTGCACCATAACGAGGCCCTTCACCTGCTAGGTTATGAGGCACAAATTGATGTGGCTCTCTTGCCCATAGTGCTTCATCCAACAATTCAGCTTGTGGCTGTGAATCACAGACGAGCAAAACCCGTTTGCCTAAACGCCAATGTTCTGCGGCAAGTTGACAAGCAAGCCATTCATGGGCTTGTAAATCTTGATGTATTGATGGATGTTCCATTAAATAAAACGTGGCGTTTTTCATGATATCCCGATAATAGAAGGGTATTGCATTGCAATACCCTTCTATGAGTCTGCTCTATTTACCTTAATAATTATGCGGTATTACTCGTCGCTATTCAAACCTGCGCGGTTTAATAAGAACTGCGACAGTAAAGATACTGGGCGACCCGTAGCACCTTTTGCTTTACCAGAGCGCCATGCCGTACCTGCGATATCTAAATGTGCCCAGTTATATTTGCTTGCAAAGCGCGCTAAGAAACAACCTGCGGTAATGGCTCCCCCTAAACGTCCACCCGTATTGGCAAGATCGGCAAAATTAGATTCAATTTGCTCATAGAACTCTTCGCCTAAAGGTAAGCGCCATGCGCGATCGCCCGCTTGCTCTGAAGCATTCATTAATTCATGGGCTAATGGGTTATGGTTAGACATTAATCCACTATAATGATGACCTAATGCCACCATACAAGCCCCTGTTAATGTGGCGATATCAATAACTAACTCAGGCTCAAAGCGCTCAACGTAGGTTAATGTATCACACAGCACTAAGCGACCTTCAGCATCCGTATTTAATACCTCAACAGTCTGGCCTGACATAGTAGTAAGAATATCACCAGGGCGATAGGCTTTACCACCCGGCATATTTTCACAGCCAGCCAATACACCGATGACATTAATAGGTAGTTGTAACTCAGCAACGACGCGCATCACACCATATACTGTTGCTGCACCACACATGTCGTATTTCATTTCATCCATGCCATCAGCAGGTTTAATTGAAATACCACCAGAATCAAAGGTGAGCCCTTTACCAACCAATACAATTGGACGGGATTCAGGATCTTGATTACCTTTATATTCAATAATCGACATTAAAGATTCATTTTGTGAACCTTGACCGACCGCTAAATAGGCATTCATATTTAGCTCTTTCATCTGCTCTTCACCAATGACTCGGGTAGAGACATTCGCGGATGAGTCAGCGAGTTGGCGAGCTTGAGAGGCTAAGTATGCCGCATTACAGATATTAGGTGGCATATTAGCTAAATCTTTACAGGCTTTGATCCCTGATGCAATAGCTAAGCCGTGGGCAATAGCACGCTCACCGCTTGGTAATTCACGTCGAGTAGGGACATTAAAGACCATTTTACGTAATGGACGACGTAATTCGGTTTTATTACTTTTCAGTTGATCAAAGGTATAGAGGCAGTCTTTTGCAGTCTCAACCGCTTGACGTACTTTCCAGTAATTATTACGGCCTTTAACATGTAGCTCAGTCAGAAAACAAACTGCTTCCATTGACCCTGTTTCATTGAGCGTGTTAATTGTTTTCTGAATAATTTGTTTGTACTGACGTTCATCCAATTCACGCTCTTTACCACAACCAATCAGCAAAACGCGCTCAGAGAGAACATTTGGCACATGGTGCAGCAGCAATGACTGGCCGACTTTACCTTCCAGTTCACCACGGCGTAATAAGGCGCTGATGTAACCATCGCTGATTTTATCAAGTTGCTCCGCTATCGGAGATAAACGACGAGGCTCAAACACCCCCACGATAATACAAGCGCTGCGTTGTTTCTCTGGGCTGCCGCTTTTTACATTAAACTCCATGCGTTCTCCTGAATATTAAAGACAAAAACGGAAAGTATCGTTTAGAATAGTGATCCGTATTAATCTACCCCATAGAAAGTTTACTTTTTATGTTAAGCTAAATGCATTAATTGAACACAACTAATTTAGCTAACTTATAAGCTTGTTCTGATTGGGAACCTGTTTATAGCATGTTTTGATATCATTTGGGCTGCAAGAATGTCTAACTGAGATGCACAAATGATAGATATACAACGAAGTTAGCGATTTTCCTGCAAAAAGACAAGTTTTCACAGGCATAACTAGCGTGATTATAATTCGATATTTAGCTCGGGAAACCCTTAAAAGTCAGATAGCCATCTTATTTATCTTGATGCTTATCTTCTTTAGCCAAAAGCTGGTTGAAATTTTAGGGGCTGCTGTAGAAGGTAATATTCCTACAAACCTTGTGGTTTCTCTGCTGTGGCTGGGGATCCCCGAGATGGCACAGCTTATTCTACCATTAAGCCTTTTTCTTGGTCTTCTGATGACTTACAGCAAACTTTATGTTGAAAGTGAGATAACCGTCATGAATGCCTGTGGAATAGGTAAAAAAGCATTAGTGCAAGCAGCACTATTGTTGTCATTACTTACTAGCGTCTTGGCGGCAGGGAATGTGGTGTGGTTGATACCATGGTCGTCTGTACATCAAGAGCAAGTGCTGGAAGATGCAAAAGCCAATCCAAGCTTAGCGGCATTAATGGAAGGACAATTTAAAATGTCCAGTGACCGTAATATGGTGCTTTATCTCGGTAGCGTAAAGGGCAACCAATTCCAAGATGTTTTCTTGGCTCAATTGCGTCCAACACAAAACCAACGCCCATCTGTTGTGGTGGCGGATAAAGGGTATACCAAAGAGCTACCAAACGGTAACCAAGTCGTGGTACTTAGCGAGGGTACGCGGTATGAAGGTACGGCGGTACTACGCGATTTTCGTATTACTGATTTTACCGATTACCAAGCGGTGATAGGCCATCGAGAGTCTACTATTAGCCGTAATCGCGTCGAACAAAAAACCATGAATGAGTTGTGGCACTCAACAGAGCCTGAGTCTATCGCTGAATTTCATTGGCGTTTAACCTTAATTTTCTCTGTGGTGATCATGGCGTTAATGGTTGTGCCGTTAAGTGAAGTCAACCCACGTCAAGGGCGAGTATTAAGTATGTTGCCGGCGATGTTACTTTATTTGGTGTTTTTCCTATTACAAAGCTCCTTGCGTTCAAGCGGTGAAAAAGGAAAAGTTGACCCACTTATTGCTATGTGGACAGTGAATGGGATTTATTTTGCTTTAGCGCTGTTATTGAATGCGTGGGATACCTTACCAATGCGCAAACTACGTGCTCGCTTTAAGAAAGGAGTTGCCTGATGTTTGGTGTATTAGATAAATATATCGGGCGTACGATTTTGCAATCGATTTTGATGACGCTATTTTTACTGGTATCACTGTCTGGCATTATCAAATTCGTCGATCAGCTGCGCAAAGTAGGGCAAGGTGATTTTACGACCTTAGATGCGGGGATTTATGCGGTTTTAAATATCCTCAAAGATGTGCAAATCTTCTTTCCGATGGCGGCCTTATTAGGGGCTTTATTAGGGCTAGGGGCATTAGCGACACGTAGTGAGCTGGTGGTGATGCAGGCATCGGGTTTTACTCGTTTGCAAATTGCTGGCTCCGTGATGAAAACCGCGATCCCATTAGTACTGTTAACGGTATTAATTGGCGAGTGGGGGGCACCGCAAGGTGAACAATATGCACGTAATTACCGTGCAGAAAAGATCATGGGTAACTCTTTAGTGTCCACTAACCGTGGAATGTGGGCTAAAGATGGTAATCAATTTATCTATATTAACCGTATTAAAAGCCAAAATGAGATGCAAGGCATTACGCTGTATAATTTCGATAATAATCGAAAACTTGAAACTGTGCGTTATGCATCCAGTGCCACTTATGATCCAGATAAAAAAGTGTGGTTACTGAAACAAGTTGAGCAATCTGATCTTACTTCGCCACAAAAAATCACGGGTAAAAAACAGGTATCTTTAGAGTGGCAGACTCGCCTAACACCTGAAAAACTGAGTGTTGTGGCATTAGATCCAGATGCCTTATCCATAAGTGGCTTATATCAATATGTAAAATACCTCAAACAGAGTGGGCAAGAATCAGCCAATTATGAGCTGAACTTCTGGAAAAAAATCTTTGCGCCTATTTCTGTTGCAGTGATGATGCTAATGGCGCTGTCATTTATTTTTGGCCCATTACGTACTGTACCTATGGGGCTGCGTGTGGTAACAGGAATAGCCTTTGGTTTTCTGTTCTATATTGTGAATGAAGTCTCAGGCCGATTAAGTTTGGTATATGGCATTCCTGCCGTAGTGGCAGCCTTAGTTCCTGGTATGCTCTTTTTAGTATTAAGTTTATGGTTATTAATGAGGCGTAATCGCTAAGTAGTATTAACGATTAACAATGCTTAAAGAAAAAGCGCCTTCAACAATCAAGGCGCTTTTTTATCGGTCTATAAGTTGATTATTTCGTTTAAAAACTTTGTGCTAAAGCACGCACAAGGGCATTTGTACCTCGAGTCACTTCACTAAACTTGGTGCCATTAGCTTTACGGGTGATGACAACAAAAACACCGATATTTAATTCAGGAATGGTTGCCATATAGGTATTAAAACCACCGCCACCGCCGGTTTTTTGGTAAATAGCAGGCACACCATTGGCAGGCGCCATATAAACCCATCCTAAGCCAATGCCATCCGCTCGCCCTGCAACATCCATCCCTTCAATAGAAGATAGTCGTTGGCGCGGAAAATAAATAGACTGCTCTTTACTGGCCGTCGCTTTTCTCATCGTATTATTTGAGTTTAAAAAGCCTTGCATCCAACGTTGCATATCTGCAGGCGTAGAATAAACCCCCCCACTTCCGGCGGCGGCGATAGTTTCAGAACAAGGGCTGGGTCTATAACCAATTAATAATCGCTGACATTGTGTGCTACTTGGCGTTAACGTGGTATCACGCATTCCCGCAGGTTGTGTCACATACTGTTTTAATAGTTGAGGATAGTTTTTACCAGAGGCTTTCACTAATGCATCTGCTAATAAATCATAAGCCAGATTAGAATAAGAGGCAGATTGTCCCGCCGGTGTTGTTAAAGAGGCTTTTTTTAGCCAGTTCCAGCGATCGCCATGGGTTGGCCAAATAAAAACCGGTCTACCCCATTTTCCGCCGGGTTGTTCACGAGGAAAACCACTGGTATGGGTAGCTAAATGATAAAGACGAATAGGAGATTGATTGTTCACTAATGGAATATCGACACCATAATAACTATATTTTTGCAGAGGATCAGTAACCAACAACTTGCCATCATCTTGTAATTTTAACATCACTTCACTCGTCATTAATTTAGTAATAGAAGCAATACGTATTAATGAGTTCATTGACGGGGTTTGACGGCTATCGGGGCTTGTAGTACCAAAAGCACGATTAAGAGATTGCGTATTGTTAATCATGACAATCACCATTCCTTGAGGGTTACTCTTTTGATAAATCTGCTGAGCATACTTATCAAAAATCTCCCGACTATTATTCGCCTTTGGTGATAAGGTGGTTGGCCATTGTGACAATTCAGGCACATTATGTTGATTAAACTTAGCGGGTAACGTTGGCGTTACCGTTGCTCGTTGACTACAGGCATTGAGCGTAAGTAGTGCAACAGGAATGAGGAGATATTTTAGGAGATGTTTTTTCATTTTATGATCAACATAACGAGTAAGGTGAAAGAAAAGAGAACAAAATAAATCAGCCATAACATAAATGGATGATTGTTTTATCGCGTTACTTTTTGTTTTTATTTATCATTTTTAGTACAGCACCTAAAACAAGCCCAATAAAAATACCGGCCATGATCCAGCTAACAATACCCATACCATCCCCTTTATAGCAGATTTAAACCAAATTTTGATTATATTATCAGAAATAAGAATGTCTATCAGAGCAATAGTGGGTTAATGAAAAGTTGATGTAAAATAGGCTGAAGGACTTCTACAAAGAGATTTTTTGTGAAGGACATCATAAAAATCTTATTATTGGTTATTTTTTGTACATAAAAAGGGTGAAAAAAACAGGAAAGTATTACAAAGGTGTTACAATCCCCCCTAAATTTTGCCTATTTTTACTTTATTATTAGCTTTTCTTTATTATTCGGTTAACAGTTGTTTATCAAGTAAATGTTAATTAATGAATTTATATTCTTTAAATTAATTAGTTTCTGGTTTTATATTCTAGACATATATTTAAATTATCCATTTTCAAGGTTTTTGTAAAGATACTCACTCTACGTGTTATACTTTGTAATACTTTAATTGTTGTGAAACATACAAAGAAAACTTAATATAATCTCATCAAATCGACAGCTAAACACTAAATGAGAGTAAAGACATATTAACAAAATTAACAAGGGAAAATGATCAAAGAGAAATAAAACATAACAAGATGAAAGGAAAGTGTATAAATAAAAAGAGAGTAAAACGTCGCCGTAATAAAATAATAATGAATTAATCATCAGTATAAATAAATCTATTTTAATAGAGGGCTTTTTATTTAAAGATAAGACTTTTATTTAACTAAGTATTATTATCTTAAAAAATAAAAATAGTTTAAATAACAGTAAGTAAATCAATAGATAGGCAAATAAAGCTATTTATTAACTATATAGTTAAAGAAATAGTTAGAGGCTATCTATTTTAAATAACAATATATATTAAATATAACACTCTATTTAAAATAAAAATTCTTCCTTACACCAGGGAAGAAAAGGGCAGTGACATTAAAAAAATAACGATAGTCATAAAAATAAAATTAAGCCCTTAAATTGCAGTACCGTCGGATCAAAACACTAACCCAGTTTTGATCCTTTTTTTATATCTCGTTATATATAATTTAATATATCGATTTTATCTACTGCTCAGCTATAACGATGACAACAGAAAATAATCCATTATGCACAAATAAATGAAGTCAGTGTGCTAAGAGACTTAGGGATTGAGACTTGTTAAATTCAATGTTGCTTATCGATAGATGAATGTTACAAGTTTGCCCCATTCATAGAAGAACGATAAGATAAATGCACTTTTTTTCGCCAATCAAACTGAAAACCAACAATAATTGTTGCGAGGGTTCCTCACGCAAGTATAATGAGCCTGTTTTCCAAACACACTTCAGTGCCGGAGTGGCGGAATTGGTAGACGCAGTTGATTCAAAATCAACCGCCTTCGGGTGTGCCGGTTCGAGTCCGGCCTTCGGCACCATAAGAACATCAAGGGACGTCAACGGACGTCTTTTTTTGTATCTGAAATCCCAGTTTTACAAGGCTTTTCCCCACTTTTCAGTCTTCCCAAGTATACTAAGGTCAACCCACATCAAGTACCTATTGTTGGTATATGTGTTGGTATCTCTCGATTCGATAATAGTTTGTACCAACGCAAGGAGATAAATTATGGCTCTTACTGATGCTAAAGTCAGGGCTGCCAAGCCTTTGGATAAATCGTATAAATTGACCGATGGTGATGGTATGCACTTGATGGTACATACCAACGGCTCAAAATATTGGCGTTTACAGTATCGCTTTGGTGGTAAGCAAAAAATGTTAGCGCTGGGTGTTTATCCTGACATCTCGCTTGCTGAAGCCAGAGAGAAAAGAGATGCAGCAAGAAAGTTAATTGCTAATGGATTTGATCCAAGCGAAAAACGCAAAGAAGTGAAAGAAGAGCAACAAAAAGAATTTAATACATTCGAGAAGGTTGCACGTGATTGGCATGCAACCAATAAGAAATGGTCGGAAGGGCATAGCCATCGAGTACTTAAAAGCCTTGAGGACAATATCTTTACTGCTATTGGTAAACGCAATATTGCCGAACTGAAAACACGCGATCTCCTCGAACCCATCAAAGACGTAGAGATGTCTGGACGTCTTGAGGTGGCAGCTCGCTTACAACAGCGTGTGACAGCCATTATGCGTTATGCCGTACAAAGCGGTTTAATCGACTATAATCCAGCTCAAGATATGGCGGGTGCTGTGGCTACAGGTAAACGAGTTCATAGAGCTGCCTTAGAACTTAAACGCTTACCTGAGTTTTTACAACGCATTGATGATTATAAGGGAAGACCTTTAACTAAACTTGCAGTAAAGCTCACCTTGTTAGTCTTCATTCGTTCTAGTGAACTGCGTTTCGCTCGTTGGGATGAAATCGATTTTGAAAATGCCATGTGGACGATCCCCGCTGAACGCGAAACGATAGAAGGGGTTAAGCATTCCCATCGCGGATCAAAAATGCGTACTACCCATTTAGTCCCTTTAAGTCGACAAGCCATTGAGATCTTAAAACAGATCTATCAATTCAGCGGTAATCACGAGCTGATCTTTATTGGCGATCATAATCCAAGAAAACCAATGAGTGAAAACACGGTTAATAATGCATTACGTGTGATGGGATATGACACTAAAACGGAAGTGTATGGGCATGGTTTTAGAACAATGGCCTGTAGCTCGTTGATTGAGTCAGGGCTATGGTCGAAGGATGCGGTAGAAAGGCAAATGAGCCACCAAGAGCGTAACTCAGTGCGTGCGGCTTATATTCATAAGGCTGAGCATATTGAGGAACGACGGCTTATGGTGCAGTGGTGGGCGGATTATCTGGAGGGGAATAGGGAAGGGCATGTGGGGGCGTTTGGGTTTGGGAAGTAAGGAATGTAAATATCCACTTTATCAGTTGATAATTTAAATTTTAATGCATTGAATTAATAGGAATTAAACTGTTTGTATGTTAATTGTGAATAGTTTAACCGCATTATGTCACATTTGAAATTTTTACTTGTATTTTTACATGGTGTACTTATTTTATAACTAATTATTTGATGATACTGAGTCGATTATTGAATAGCCACCAACTTGGGCTGACACTGATAATGTGGATACGTCAAAGTTACTTGGTAATTATACTGTCAGTTTCCTTTGGTAATCACTCTAGTACAGCTAGATGTGATTGGTATGTCATCAGGTATGACGGTCGCAGCA
The DNA here is from genome assembly GCF_054767435.1 of Proteus sp. MB838. NCBI lineage: Bacteria > Pseudomonadati > Pseudomonadota > Gammaproteobacteria > Enterobacterales > Morganellaceae > Proteus > Proteus sp. MB838. Next base: position 6,718 of record NZ_BAABMO010000056.1, on the reverse strand, counting down.
ATCAGCTTGCCGATGATGGTTGTCATTAAATCTATTTCTATTAAAGTTTTTTGTTAAAATTGTTTTCATATAGGGAAACAAGCTTAATTTAAATAGTAAAAAAACAGCTATTAGTGCTATTTCATGAACGATAGTTATTATCCATAATTACTGCTTTTATTATGGTAATATATCAATGATCCTACTTTATTTACTCGGTTTTAAATTTTCTTTATTATCTAGAAATGAGTTGGATACGGCATTTTTAAATTGGTTGAATCTGATTTTTAATTAAATATAACAGTGAACATAGAAATATTGGAGGCCTAAATGTACAATGAAGAACAGAAGAAAATAGCTAGAAAAGAAGTTATTCACACAGCAATTGAAAAGTTGACAGTTAAAAGGTCAGATTCAACTTTATGCCCTAAGGATTATATAAGACGAGTGAAATCTTTTTATAAAAATGAAAGCGATGATACGAGGGCATTCCTTGTAGATAAGTTATCTGATTCAACAATTAAAAGATGGGAAGATTTTTATAGCTCAATAATTCATGATAAAACTGCCTCTAGCTTGAAAATTGCTTATTTATCAGGTCCAAATCCTGAAAATGATATTAATGAAATGACTAATCTAGGAATACTGCCGGAAAACATTTGGGCTTTCGAAAGTGATTCTAAAATATATAATGAGGCTGTTATTTCTGCATTGTCTTCAAAGTTTCCTTTTATAAAATTGATTAAATCAAATATTGGTGATTTTTTTGAGGTATCCCCGCAAAAATTTGATATTATTTACCTAGATTTTTGTGGTCCATTGCCGAGTAAGAAAGGTGGGCAAAAAACATTAAAAACAATTACTACTATATTAAAGCATCATGCACTTACCCCACTAGGAGTATTGATTACGAATGTCAGTCTTCCATCTAAAACACAAAATGAAGAGGACCACATTAATCTTGCAACATTAACTGCTGACTATTTATATCCTAAGTCATTCTTAGAAACAAATGATCCAAAATGGAATTGCATGGATGGGGCAATATCTCATGGCTTCGATCCAGATAAATGGCGAAGTGAGGTGGCTGATAATATAGAAAATTATTACGGTCAGTATATTACAAGACTATTAATTGATACGATTTCTGTTATATCCCCTTATGAGAATTTTGTATCGTCTAATTCATTATTCAAATATATGTTTAAATTGGGAGATAAACAAAGTATACAAAAAAAAATCGATTCATTATATCATTTTGATTGTGATTATAATGGGGGGATGTTATTACAGATGCAGCATTTTATCCCATAATGTGGACGTTTGCGGCTATAAATGAAAATTATAACAAGAATGATAAAAATTATTCACAGCACATTTACACTAACTCATCGTATAATAAATTTTGTTTATCATTTTTATCTCAATTAAGTATAGATAATGATGCTAATTCACTAATAAGAAATATATCCACAATGCATTTCCTTATGGGAGAAGGTTGGGGGGAGAAAGATTATTATAATGAATCTCTGATCGAATTATCAAAATTTAATTGGCATAAAACATTATATCCATTTTGTGATTTGTTTTTATTTCATCAAGTTAAAGAGGTTCTGTTCAGACAATTATCAGTACCCTATCATGTTAATATTGAACAAACTCAACGATGGACTTATAAAGCTAAAGATACTCAAATGTATATGGATTTGTTTGTTTTGGATGAGTGTCGTTATTTATATGATTGGATGCCTTCTTTTGATATGTTTTATTCAGGGATGCAAGATGTCGAAAGACAGTACAGCTTTCGATTTATATTGGATGCCGTTGCGAAACATAGGATGATATATAATAATGAATTCTTTTTCGGAACAGCATCCGTTTGTCGAATGGAGGACGGGTTCCTAGAAAAAATATTAAAAGTTAGAGATGAAATTCTTTAGTTAGATTGAGTTATTTTTACTAGTTCAGAATTGACCTGACAGCTGCCGGTTATTTATACAGATGTCTGTCAGGTAAAATCTGGTTCAGATTTTTTCTGTGTTAATACCAAGCGATATTGTCGTGGTCGCTAATTTCCAAGGGAATTTGATTGTGAGCTTTAATCGTACATTTTTAAATGTTTATTTCAAACATTTGAGAGGTGCTAAGGATGATCATAACGAATTCCAAAGCTCAGTTGACTGTTGATGCCATTGCTAAAGTCGCTGAAGGTCGTTTGACTATTAATAATGTAACTAAACTTCTCAATAAATCTAGACGAACTATTGAACGTTACCTTCAACGATATCGTAAAGTGGATGTGCAATTCATTGTTCATAGTAGTACAGTAAATCTCCCATAAATAAAACGTCAGATAAATTGAAACAAATAGTACAACAGCTTATTCGTGAGAAATATTTCGATTTTAATCTACTCATTAAAACTTCAATGGAGAATATCGAAGTACAGAAAAAATTAGATGTGCTAGCGTTAGTGGACAAACTTTGTAATATATCGGAAGCCTCTAGTCTCAGTGCTGTATCTAGAGACACCATTTACCGCAACAGATGATTAATCAAGCAAGGCGGAATAGATACGCTAAGGCGGTAAGAGACGCCTGATTTAAGACATAAAAACAGTTCAGAAGAAGAGCATAATAAAGTTGTCATAGACCTCAGCCTTAAAACCCTCATCTAGGTCTGTCTCGAATATCTCGCCAGCATGGATAGTGAATTAGTCCTAATGGAGTACGTCAAATATGATTGAGAGAAAATATGAATACTACGGCATTAAGGTTGGCTAAGTTGGAGTTGCTTCCCAAATCGGCTTGAATTGCCAACTTGGGCTAATACTAATAATGTGGATACGTCAAAGTCAGTTGCTAATTATACCGTCAGTTCCCCTTGGTAATCACACTAGTACAGCTAAACACGGTGATCTACATGTTGAATACATGACCCAATATTTTTATTTATTTTAAATTCATAGCAAACTATATTTCACGGGCTCAGGGAATATCAAGCCCAGATCTCTTGAGTTGATTTTAAACAATGGTCCTTTTTCCGATACTCTACCATTTTTTGCTGAGCGTTTAATTAAATGGTCCATAGTTATGGTTCCATTTTCAAGCAAAGGCATTAATTGGTTCAAGAGGGGGGCTTTTGTATGAGTAACAGAAATTAGCTGAAAATATTCAACGCCTTTCTGGAGGCCCTCCATGCCAAGGTTTTAGTATGGCTGGATTACGGGAAAAAGATAGCGACAAAAATATGCTTCCTTGGGAATTTGCTAAGTTTGTTGAGTATGTGCAACCTAAAATTGCTGTTTTAGAGAATGTAACAGGGATCTTAAGGGCATTCAAAGATAGCGATGGAAAGCCCTTTTATGCTTGGTTTGAGGTTGCAAAAGCATTTGCTGAAAAAAAATATATTCCACTATGCTTACATGTGAACGCTAGGTTTGCAGGCGTCCCACAGAACAGACCTCGTTTTATCATGATAGCAATACGCGCTGATATATTTGAAGATATCAAAAGCTCTTTTGATAGTGAGAGCATTGATTATAAATTACTTTTTTCATCAGAGAAATTCTACAAACTTGTTCAAAATAACCCAGACAAAGCGGTCATGGGAACACTTGAATGTTATGACCCAGTGAAGAATATTTCGTTGTTTGAAGGTTCATTTTTGCACCATCTTGTTGGTCATGAGCCTGTATCAGTCAAAGAAGCTTTAGATGATTTAAAACAAACATCTCCGACAAAATCATCGAAATTTGTTGAAAGCTTGAATGAAACATTCTCAACTGTATTGTTAGAGCATGAGAAGCTAAGTAACCACGACCATAGAAGTAATGGTTATCATGTTCAGCGTAGATTTCGGTTATACCAAGTTGTACAACAAAGCCAAAGTACAACGGTAAAGAAAGAAATATTCGATATATTGAAAGGTGATTCTTGCTCATTATCAGATGTAGTCTGGGAACAAGTAAAAGGCTATGAGTTTTTAAAAGATAACAACAAAATTGAATGTTTCGATTCAAAAGACAGTTTTATTGAATATTTACGAAATCACCCAACTAAGAAGCATTCACAAAAAGCGTTAGATCCTAATCAACCTGCGCCGGCGGCTTTATCGATACCTGATGATGCATGTCATTATGATAAAATGAATTGAGGGTTCTCACGGTTAGAGAAATGGCAAGGATTCAGTCATTTCCTGATAACTTTGTATTTCGCTCAAAAGTGACTACTGGTGGGCAAATGCGTAAATTTGAAGTACCTCAATATACTCAGGTGGGAAATGCTGTGCCACCGTTACTAGGTTTGGCAATTGGTAAAGTGGTTACTGAGTTGCTTATTCAGCTAACTAAAAATTAACAAGTATACTTTAACTATTTGTTAATTAACCTTCCGGTTAAAATTTTTTAATAACCGCCACTATTTGGCGGTTATTTAGTAGTTACTGGTTTTTTTTATAGTCATAGGCACATAATATTCTTCTGTATCCAGTCCCTTTTTTATCAGGCATTAACTTTAAAGTGTTTTCAACTTCATCTAAATTAAGATTATTATTCCATGTGCCCCACATTATAGCATTAAGCTTATTGGCTCCCGTTATTGATTCATCATGATAAATTTCTTCTATATTAGTATGTTTTGTTTTTGCACTAATAGGCAAACGTTCTATATTATCTTTTATTTTTTTTAATTGTTGTTCTTTTAATGTTTCTGCTTTTTCAAGTTCTGGGTAAATTAAGTTGAAGCCATAAATAGGAAACCATTGAGAGCTGGCTATATTAATTTTATCTATTAGTCGAATTAATGGATGGTTCGATTCCTCAATTATTTCAAAATAGTCTGACATAAAGCTTGATGCATTTCTATGTTCATAACTGATTGATTTTCTAGAACCTATTACTAGAATTTTATCGTTATTATTAAGAGAGTCAATATCTTCAGTTATGTTAACTGTAACACTGCTGCCATCTTCTCTTGCACCAGAGTATATATCTTTTACAATACTTTGAACTTTTCTAATATCCATAGCTGAAACTGGTAAATTTAAACTAGACAATGATTTATAAATCTCATTGAAATCATCCGTTTTTAATTTATTTATTCGTATTGTTGAAAAACCTTCTAAATCTATATCATGCTCACTAATTTCATGTGAACTAGAGCCTTCACTGTATTCAACTAATAAAAAATTATGTCTGATTTTTTTTGCGTCATTTGAGTTTGGTTCAACATAAGTAAATATTGTTTTTAGTAAACTTTTAATATTATCATCACCAATTCCATATCCCATGAATATGATTGGGTTATGAATAAAAATAGAAAGTAACTGCGCACGTATTAATTCATACTTTTCATTGAATTTGGAGTAGTCATCATCGGTAATGATTATCTTAGATGGATCTGAACAACAACCATGAATTTTATAAACTGAACCATAAGGATTGCTTAATAATATATCATTCCCTACAAGAGGTTCAAAGCTAAATATACTTTCTATAAGAGAGTCGTAATTTGTTGTAATTACTGAACCTATATTTTTACGAATCTTTTTTAGCTCAGCTAGTTCTTCCTTTTTTTCTTCTTTATAGGAAAGTTTACTAACTAAATGTGAAATGTAAATTTTGAATCGACTAAGGCAGTTTTCTCGCTCCATTTCATGATAAAAAATATCATTGATTTCTTTGAACTTTCCATTCCTGTTATTTCCTAAATCTTTATTGAATTCATGTTCAAGCTTTGTTGCGATTTTTGTATAATCATATTTACCATTATCTTGGCACTCAGCTTTTATATCTAAATAGAACTCATTATTACCTTTCAGCTCAAATGAAATGAATTTTAACAATCCATCCCATGTAAAGGCATTATCTAGGTATCTTAGGCTCATACCTGCACCTATGAATAATACGGGGTGGTTACGGTATTGCCCTATAAATTCATTTATATTCATATATACCTCGGTCAATTATTTTTAGTACTATCCGTCACTGCTCATCTGGCTGCCATCCTAAACATAAAGGTATATCGCCAAAAGCTATTCGTTAATAATGCGTTATATGGCAAAAATGTGCTCACTAAGGTTATCAACAATAGTATTTGGTAAACAATTGACGGTAGTAAGTAATTTATCGTTTTGGTACACATCAACCAGAGCTTCGTGTTTTGAATCAAAATAAGAAGAGGAAATGGTATAAGTATAGTTACCATTTCTAAAGTCCATTTCATAGATTTGGGCTGTACCCGTATCTCCCTTCGGATTTAAATAACGCCCTTCTAATTGTTCTGGTTTTCTCGTGATAATGATATCAGGTTTTTGATTGAGTTTGCCGAACTGATAAATATACTGCTCATTCACAAGGCTAATATTAACTTGCTTTTGATTTTTATTGGCACATTGGAAGACAGTGACAGTATGGGTATTTGCCATCGCTATTGGCGAGAGTAACCCTACAGCGAAAAAAGAAAGCAGGGCATTACGAAAAGTTGACATGATGGTCCTCTAATTATCTGACTTGTGATCCATTCTAAACGTACTAGATTGTAGTTTATTTGAGTCATTATACTGGCATATCCTGCCTCTTCAGTGAAGCATAAAACTTGTCTGTCTGATAGCCTAGCGGCACTCATTCTTCATGCTGTCGTTGCGCGATTAATAGTAGGGCATATGAACACGTCAATCATATAGACAACTCTTTATCGTGTAATACAAAATGTCCTCGAAACGTTTCCTATTAATGGGGG
>NZ_BAABMO010000055.1:0-18669 GCF_054767435.1 Proteus sp. MB838 | reverse complement strand
CGCCCGTCGAAGCAGGAACCCGCCGAGGTGATTCAGACATCAGTCTGAACGCAGTAGGGATCCACGTCCTTTAGGGCGTGGAGGATGTCAAAGCAAATAGAGTTTGACTGATGTCTCAAAAAAACTATTGGAACAATGAAATAATAATAAAAATATATAACCTACGTCATAAAACACAGTAAAACTATTTACTTCTTTCTGCTTTTTCTACTGTGAATACAGGGCAGAGCCTTCTCAATAAATAATATACATGGGGATAGACCATGAGCTTATCGTTTAAATTATCTGCATGCGCACTGACAGTGACTTTAGCAATGGCGCCTGTGATGTCTCAGGCATGGGAAAAAGATAAAACTTACCAAATTACCATCCTACATACTAATGATCATCACGGTCACTTTTGGCACAATGATCATGGCGAGTACGGTTTAGCTGCTCAAAAAACCGTCGTTGACAATATTCGCGATGAAGTCGCTAAAAATGGCGGTAGCGTATTGCTTCTGTCTGGTGGTGATATTAATACGGGGGTTCCTGAATCTGATTTACAAGATGCAGAGCCTGATTTTAAAGGGATGAATCTTGTCGGTTATGACGCTATGGCGCTGGGTAACCATGAGTTTGATAATCCACTGGAAGTGCTACGCCAACAAGAAAAATGGGCTACTTTCCCCTTCCTATCTGCGAATATTTATCAAAAAAGTACCGGTGAACGTTTATTTAAACCTTATACTATTTTTGATAAGCAAGGAGTGAAAATCGCGGTATTAGGTTTAACTACCGATGATACGGTGCGTATTGGTAATCCTGCTAACTTCCCTGATACTGAGTTCCGTAAACCGGCAGATGAAGCGAAAAAAGTCGTTGAAGAATTACGTACCACAGAAAAACCCGATATTATTATCGCTGCTACCCATATGGGGCATTATGACGATGGTAGTCATGGCTCTAATGCACCAGGTGATGTTGAAATGGCGCGTGCTTTGCCGAAAGGCTATTTAGATATGATTGTCGGTGGACACTCACAAGATCCGGTTTGTATGTCTCAAGAGAATAAAAATTACAAACAAGCAGATTATGTTCCCGGCACGCCTTGCGCTCCAGATAATCAAAATGGCACATGGATTGTTCAAGCCCATGAATGGGGTAAATATGTAGGTCGCGCTGATTTTGAGTTCCGTAATGGCGAGTTCACATTAAAACACTATCAGTTAATTCCAATTAACTTAAATAAGAAAGTGAAAAAAGAAGACGGAACCACTGAGCGAGTTTACTACACAGAGGAGATCCCTCATAACCCTGAAATGATGAAATTACTGACCCCTTATCAAGAGAAAGGTGGTGAGCAATTGAATGTGAAAGTCGGGGAAGTGGTTGGTAAATTAGAAGGCGATCGTAGCAAAGTTCGTTTTGAACAAACGAATATGGCGCGTTTACTGTTATCTGCTCAGGCGGAGCGTGCGAATGCTGATTTTGCCATTATGAGTGGTGGTGGTGTACGTGATTCGATTGAATCTGGCGATATTACTTATAAAGATGTATTAAAAGTACAACCCTTTGCTAACGAACTCGTCTATGTTGATTTCAAAGGTGAAGAAGTTGAACCTTACCTATCCGCAGTTGCTTGCATGAAAGTAGACTCAGGCGCTTATGCACAATTTTACAATGTAAGTTTAACCGTAGATGCAGATTGTAAAGTGAGTGATGTAAAAATTGCGGGCAAACCATTAGATAAAACTAAAAATTATCGTATGGCGACATTAAACTTTAACGGTATTGGTGGTGATGGTTATCCTAAGATTGATTCACACCCAGGATATGTCAATACCGGCTTTGTTGATGCAGAAGTGCTAAAAGGTTATATCGAAAAACACTCACCACTAAAAGCGGCTGATTTTGAACCGCAAGGCGAGATTGTGTATAAAAAATAGTATTTATTGAAAACATACAATAGATAATTCCCAAAAGGCGGCAGAGGATGTCGCCTTTTGTTATTTTATTTCTTATTGGCAGCTTGGTTGATATAAAAGCCTAAAATAAGCAATCAGTTACTCTTAATCCTCTTTACGGATCAGGGCAAATTGTGCACCTAATACTGAACATAAGTCTTCAGCCGCTAGTTCAATATCCAGCTCTCGCTTACCTCCTGAGACATAGATAGTGTCAAACTTAAGTGCTTGATCATCAATCACCGTGGGAAGGCGCTTTTTTTGTCCTAATGGGCTTATACCGCCGACTAAATAACCTGTTACTTTTTGTGCTATTTGAGGATCGGCCATTTCTGCTTTTTTAGCTTTAAGGCATTTGGCGACTCGTTTTAAGTCAAGTTGACTTGATACTGGGGTGACCGCAACGGCTAGGTTTTTAGCATCACCATTTAACGCAACAAGAAGCGTTTTAAACACTTGACGGTTATCTAGTCCTAACTTTTCAACGGCTTCATCACCAAAGTTATGTACATTCGCATCATGTTCATAAGGGTGAAGAGTAAATTTAATTTTTTGTTTTTCCAGTAAATTCACTGCGGGAGTCATAATTATTCCTACTCAATAAGGTGAGAGCAATGGTGAACGTGATCTTGTTATGCTTGATAAGTTAATCGATCAACTAAATTATCTTCACCAAATAAGTGAAGCGCACCGACGGTGACAACATAGTGGCCTGCTGGAAGATTAGAAAGCGTTGTTGCCCAGACTTGATTGCGCTTTTCCATTAAAATATCAAATACCGCTTTGCTAAAAGTATTTGGCAAAGGAGAAGGGTGCTTTTCACTGGTATAATTTAACCACCAATTGATCATAATTTGCAATGCCCGGGCGTTTTCATGCCAATTTTTTAGCGTATCTTCGAGTAATTGTGCGCCGTCTTGTGGAAAATCTAATAATAATGCGACCTGACGCTCAATACCTTCTAGCTCTATAATCGCTTTTCGTTGTTTATTGGCTTGTTGGATAACTTGATAATCAATGCCGTGCTGTGGTTGTAATCCAAGTTGCATCGCTTGGGTTGATTGTAATATCAGCGCGATTTGCCACAGTGGTTTATCATCAATTTGGTAATGTGGAATAGAAAGAAGATCACAATGGCTGATAATAGTGGCAAGTTGTGTTTCATTTACTCGTTGTTCTAATGGCTCTCGCAATAACGATAGTTGATCAAAGGGCTGAGTTTCGGTTGAAATATCCGCTTCGACAATAACCGCATCCGCTGTTGCTATTTTATTAATCAGCACATTGGATAATGGTGACATCGTTGGCACGCCCATATGGATACTACCAACAAGATGTAAAGAGACATGATTAGGGAGTGAAATATCAATAGCAGGATAGGGGTAATAAGATGTTTTCTGTATACCGATCCATTTCTTGATTTTCTGTATTATATCCTTCATTTGATACGCTCCTCATGGGATAAACCACAAGGTTGTAGCATAACGGATTTTGTATTGAATAAAACAAGGAAAACTGAGTTTTACCTAGCTTTCCTTATCTTTACCGCTATATTTATAAATTTATATTACCAACTAATACCGATCCCCCCCGCAGAGACCCAATTGTTAGCGTCATTCCAAGCGGTTGAGGCTTTAACTTTAACATTTTCGTTGATACGGTATTGCATTCCCCATGCAAATGCTGTGGCATTACGATAATTACCGATACCCATTGCGGTGCTAAAGGTTGCTGCATCATTAAAGGGTAAATTACTCATCGCTGCAACAGAGGCAATTCCTTGATTAGCGCGCTTTTCAACTTTATAGAAACGATTATTGGTTTCATTTTTAAAATGGCTAAGATCATTTCTAATGGCATTAATATTATCTGTGTTTAACTTATTTCCTGCATATAAAGAGCCAAGATGACCTACTAAACTTTTAGATTGTTCATTAACATCGAAATCATTAGCTAGGTATTGCTTTACATATTTTTTATTTTCGTCAGCAGTTTGTTTAACTTGATTAATATTTTCTCTATTTGTTTGTATATCTTCTTTATTTGTTTGTATATCTTCTTTATTTTTTTCTACAATACTTTCTACTTTAGTAATACCTTCTCTATTAACAGCTATATTACCTTCATTTTTTTTCACATCACTTTCTACTTTAGTAATTTTATTATCCTGTAAAGTTAACGTTTCAGTAGTTATTTGTTGTTGATTCGCTATAGCTCCAACTTCATTATCTATTTTTCCTGATAATAAAACATATGCATTAGCAATATCAACTCGTGTTACTGGTTGCGATAATCGCTTAGTAATCATTTGGATTTCAGTTAATGGTTCTGCTGTTTCTAGATCTTGATTTGCAACAATAGTAAAAGAGGTACCTTTTTCTATACTTTCGTCAACAATATTTTTAAAATCTTGTATCTGATGTAATAATGCCATCTGTGTTAGTCTTATCTCACTAGTATTTTCATCCTCACTAGTATTTTCATCGTTCATTGTTTCTAAAAAGTCTGCTTCTAGATTTTCTAAATAAGAAGACATAGTACGAGCGATATCCTTTTTACTTTTATCCACTAACATACTTCCATCTTCATCAGAATCAACATCTATTGCTTTAGATATATGATCAAAAAAAGGTTTAGAAAGGCTGACTACAGTATTTTCAGATGATGTAGATGTAGAAGGTCTAGAAATAGAAATAAAGGCTGAAATGTATCCACCTATCAAATTATTATGATCATCGGTTGCATGATCAGTCATGTCAAGGTATGTTTTAATTGCTTTAATTGTTTTAATTGGATTAGCATCTGTATTTGGAAATTGTGTCCTATATCCTGATGTATTACCTATTGTTGGTGCGCCATAACCTATTAATGGTGGTTGTGGTAGATGAGTTGTTGATGTTGGGGGAATACCTACACTTGATTCTACCATAGAACCATTTCCTAATTGTGAAGGGTTACCTGTTGGTAATGGGCTTGGGCTAATTACTGGTGGGCTAAAAGTCATAGATGGAGATAGATTATCCATTGGTGATAGGCTATCCGTATTAGAAAAAACATTTGCAGAATAAATTAAAGATAAAGAAATAAGAAATAATTTATTATAATTCATTAAAAAGTCCTTATAAAAATATAAAGTATAAAAATAAGTGGCTTATTTTATAAAATGATTTTTTAATCACTATAAATAAAACGCCTTTTAATTTTTATTAATGAATATATTTATAAATAATAAAATATAATGAAATATTGATAATAAATTGCTATTCTACCGTTAAGAGGGCGGAGTGATGACTCTCTTGTATAATGAAAAATTCCTCTTTGACTGGCCGATAGCAATATCGGCTTTTTTTTAACTTATTGAAATGATGATAATTCTCTCTGGATAATAAAAAAGCCTCTTGTATCTAAAGATAGAAGAGGCTGTATTTAACTGATTAATTGTGACTATTTTTTCGGTTTAAAACGTAATAATCGGTTGGCATTACTGACGACAGTGATTGATGATAAGGCCATCGCGGCACCAGCAACCACAGGGTTTAATAATGTACCGGTAAAAGGATATAAGATACCGGCAGCAATAGGAATGCCTAAACTGTTATATATAAATGCACCAAACAAGTTTTGTTTCATATTGCGCAGTGTGCCTTTTGAGATCTCAACCGCATCAGCAACACCATGTAAGCTATGGCGCATTAAGGTAATGGCCGCGGTTTCAATGGCGATATCACTGCCACCGCCCATCGCAATACCAACGTCTGCTTTAGCCAGTGCTGGGGCATCGTTAATACCATCCCCAATCATTGCTACGCGACGACCTTCTGCCTGTAGTTGACTAATCGCTTGCGCTTTACCTTCTGGCATAACGCCTGCAATCACTTGATCAATACCCGCTTCTTTAGCTATCGCATTGGCTGTAATAGGGTTATCTCCAGTTAACATGACCAAACGATAACCTTGATGATGTAGACGCTGTAATGCACTAACGGTATCTTCTCGTAGTGGATCACGAATAGAAAGTAGGGCCGCTATTTTCCCATTTTGTGCCAATAAGACGGGGGTTACCCCTTTCGCTGATTGGTTTTCTATTAAGGCGTTTATCTCACTTATATCAATGCCAGATTCTTTCATTAGTTTAGGATTACCTAACAGCACAATATTGCCGTCAATTTCACCACTTAACCCCATACCTGCAAGAGTTCTAAATTGGCTTATTTGCGGTAATTTAATACCTTCAGCTTTGGTTAAAATCGCTTTTGCTAATGGATGATTAGAGCCACTTTCTAGTGCGCCTGCTAATGCTAGCGCTTGAGTTTCACTTATCTGATTGAATGTGTGGATCTCAGTTACTTGTGGCATGCCTTCAGTTAAGGTACCTGTTTTATCAAAAACTAAGGTATCTAATTGGCTTGCTTGTTGTAATGCATCCGCATCACGCACTAATACGCCATATTCTGCGGCACGTCCCACACCTGAAATGATCGACATGGGGGTCGCTAATCCTAGAGCACAAGGACAAGCGATAATTAATACCGTTGTGATAATGACGAGTGCATAAGTAATCTGTGGTGAAGGACCAAAAAAGTACCAAATAGCCCCTGCAATTAACGCAATAACGACGACGATAGGAACAAATACACTGGAAATTTTATCTGCTAATTGACCTATTTCGGGTTTACTGCTTTGTGCTTGACGTACCAGTTTGATAATTCTGGCAAGGGTAGTTTGACTGCCTACTGCTGCAGCTTTAAACAGCACTGAGCCATCTTGCACGGTAGTACCTGCATGAATAGTATCACCAAGGCTTTTTTGTTGTGGAATTGGCTCACCAGTTAACATTGCCTCATCCATCCACACTTCACCTTGGGTTATTTCACCATCAACGGGAACTTTATCACCGGTTGCTAAACGCAAGATCATACCTTGTTTCACATCCGCTAATGGCATTTCAACTTCGCCATTATCTGTTACTACTCTTGCTGTTGGTGGTGTTAAGTCTAATAGACGCTCTAATGCTTTAGAAGAGCGCTGACGGGCTCTTTGTTCAAGCATATGACCAAGGTTTATCAAACCAATGATCATCGCACTGGCTTCGTAATAGAGATGTCTTGCTTGGGCAGGAAACACCTCAGGCCATAAGTTAACACTAATTGAATAGAGCCAAGCCGCCCCTGTACCTAACGCAACGAGCGTGTCCATGGTGGCACTGCCGTTTTTTAGGCTTTGCCACGCATTACGATAAAAGTGCCCACCTGCAGCTATCATCACAACAAGTGTAATAATACCGATAGTTAACCAGATATTATGGTTAGCTTCCGTTAACATCATATTATCGCCGATCATTCCCCATACCATTACAGGAATACCAACGACTAAGGCTAAGGCTGCTTGCCAGCGAAAACGCTTCATATTAGCGACAGCGACTTCTTGTTGACGCTCTCTGCGTTTTACATCATCTTGAATAATTTCTGCCCCATAGCCTGCTTTTTCGACCGCATTAATCAGGTCATCATGATTAACATGACCCGTTACAAGTGCGCTACGTTCAGCCAAATTAACACGTGCATTTTCAACACTGGAAACACTTTGTAAGGCTTTTTGTACTTTGCTAACACAGCTCGCACAAGTCATACCGTCGATTAATAGCTGAGTGCTATCATCATCGATACTGATATCAGCATTATTATTATCAAGGATGGCTTCTTCTGCTGGAATATCACAAATCGCCGCTGACGATGCTTCCAGTGGTGCATCCGTTTGCGTCAGCGGCTCAGTTTTTGGGTGGTTGGCTCCTGCTAATTTTGCATCATAACCAGCATCTTGAATGGCTGCGATCACACGCTCTGTGTTTGCCGTACCTGTTACTGTGGCATGAGTTAATTCCACTTGTGCACTTTCTACCCCATCAGTTCCTTCAAGAGCTTTCTTCACTGAATTAATACAATGACCACAATTTAAGCCTGATAAAGTCAGTTCAATCGTTTTTGGTTTATTTTCTTCTTCGTTTGCTAATGAGGCTTCAAAACCTTCAGCAACAACGGCGGCAATTAAATCTTTTGCGTTTGCTGTACCAAAAATTTCAGCCGATGTTTTGTCTACATTGACCGCAACAACACCGTCAACGGCTAACAACGCGTTTTCTGTTTTACCAACGCATTTCATACAGTTAAGTCCACTCAAATTTAGTTTTACATCAGCTTGAGTGGCTAGATGAGCTTCATATCCGGCTTCTTCAATGGTTTTGATTAAGCTTTCAACAGTTGCGTCGCTGTCAATTTTAGCGTATTGAATAGTCACCGTGGACTGTTCTATATCATTGCGGGCATCAAGTGATTTTTTTACACTGTTAACACAGTGGGAGCATGAAAGCCCTTGTAGTGCGAGTAGCGTAGTTTTTGCCATGGTCAATATCTCCAAATAAAAAGCGATTACCTCTATTATGGCGTAATATGGGATAACTTGCTTTCTTGAAAAGGTTTTTTCTTATCTGAGATAAAGGCTAAACCTTTCCGCAAGGGGAAGGTCAAGGGGGAATTTTGAATATTAGTGAAATCGCAACCAAAACCGGTTTGACGACAAAAGCAATCCGTTTTTATGAGGAAAAAGATCTGATAACCCCACCTCATCGGGGTGAAAATGGCTATCGATACTATTTACCACAACATATCGAAGAATTAACACTGTTAAAGCAAGCTCGTGAAGTCGGGTTTAGTTTAGAAGAGTGTCGTTCATTGCTGATGTTATTACGTAATCCCTCACGTCACAGTGCTGATGTGAAAGAGGCAACCTTAAAGAAAGTGGCTGAGATAGAGAAAACCATTAACGAATTAAATGCTATTCGTCAACGGCTTCTCTTATTAGCAAATGAATGCCCTGGCGATGATGGGGCGGAATGCCCAATCATCAATCATCTTTCTGGTTGTTGTCATCATCAATAACAGCAGCATGCTGTATTGATGATGCCGAGCGAGTGGTGGGAGAAAATGAGGTGACGTGCAAGGTGATACCATCAATAGCAATCACTTTGACTGTATCACCTGCTTTTAATGGCGTGTCAGAATAGACTCGCCAACTCCCATCAGCAAGCTTTATGCGACTAAAACCATTTTCAGTATCCGATAACAAAACTGCTTTTATACCAATAAGTTGGTGACTTTTTTGGTTTAGGTTTTCTGCTTCTTTGGATAACTTTTTGCGTTTAAGCCAGATACGCCAAAGGATCGCACTAATAACGGTGAGTAATGCAAATAGAATACCTTGAATGGGCCAACCAATAGGTAAGATCCATGCGATTAATGCAACACATAATGCGGCCATACCAGACCATAGTAAGTAGCCTGCAGTGCCTAGCATTTCGGCGATTAATAGTAAGACACCAAGACAAAGCCAGAAAAGTGCTGGCTGAGCACTAATCCATTCAATCATAATTAATTGCTCTTGTTACCTGAGTCACTTTTTTTGGTATTTAATAATTCTGAAATACCACCAATTGCACCCATTAAGTTACTGGCTTCTAATGGCATCATTACAACTTTGCTGTTATCGGCAGAACCAATTTGTGACAGGGCATCGGTATACTTTTGTGCAATAAAGTAGTTAATGGCTTGCATATCCCCTTTAGCGATAGCTTCTGATACCATTTGCGTCGCTTTTGCTTCCGCTTCTGCTGCACGCTCACGGGCTTCGGCTTGTAAGAAAGCAGACTGACGTTCACCTTCTGCTTTTAAGATTTGCCCTTGTTTTTCACCTTCCGCTTTTAAGATTGCCGCTTGACGGATACCTTCTGCTTCTAGAATATCAGCACGCTTAGTACGCTCAGCTTTCATCTGCGCATTCATGGCAGAAATTAGCTCTTGTGGTGGGCGCACATCACGAATTTCAATACGGGTAATTTTAATACCCCATGGGTTAGTTGCATCATCAACAATCAGTAATAAACGGCTATTGATCTGATCACGTTGTGAAAGAATTTCATCCAGTTCCATAGAGCCTAACACAGTACGGATATTGGTTAGCGTTAGATTGATGATTGCAAGCTCTAGGTTATTCACCTCATAAGCAGCTTTTACTGGATCGATAACTTGAATAAAGCAGACCGCATCAATACTGACATTGGCGTTATCACGAGAAATCACTTCCTGAGAAGGGATATCTAATACTTGTTCCATCATATTAATACGACGACCAATACGGTCAATAAATGGAATAAGGAGTTGAAGGCCTGGAGCAAGGGTACGTGTATAACGTCCAAAACGCTCGACAGTCCACTGATAACCTTGTGGAACGGTTTTTACACCACTTAAAACTAAAATAATGGCAAATAAGATAATAATACCAATAACTATTTCCATGTATCTGTCCTTAGCCTGCTTTAATAAATAAAATGAATATTAATAAAGTAAAGAATACACCATTCGGCGATATTTAGATGCTAGATTATCATTAGTCCCTAAAGCAGATAAAATATCCATCAGGGTTTTCTTAACTTGTCCTTCACCGGCATTAAGATCTTTTTTCAGAAAATTAAATAGCAATTCAAGGGCTTCATCATTACGTGCCACTTCATGCAGTTTTAACGCCAGTTGAATAGCGAGTTCAGTATTGTCAGGTTGCTGATTAAAATTATCTTGTAATTGCTGAATTTCAGGTGTGTCGGCAGCTTGTTTTTGCAGTTCAATTTGAGCTAATAAACTATGATAATAGCTATCTTGATCTTGCAATGGAATTGCGGCTAATAATTCTTCTGCTTCATTATGTTTATTTAATGAAATTAAAGCACCTGCGAGGGCTAAGGTAATTTCACTGTTTTTAGGATCAATTTGGTGTGCTTCTTTTAACAGTGGTAATGCTTCGTCTGCTTTACCTTCTGCTAATAGTGCTGAAGCTTGCGCTGCTTTTAATTCTTCTGGTTTAGGTAAGATATTGGCAAGGATTTGGCGAATAGCTTCTTCAGGTTGTGGGCCTTGGAACCCATCGACAGGACGACCTTCTTGCAATATATAAACAGTTGGGATCGCACGTAGACCAAATTGCGAGGCAATCATCTGTTCAACATCACAATCTAATTTAGCTAATACAAACTGATCAGCAAATTCAGCCGCTAATTTATCCAACGTTGCCCCAAGCTCTGCACAATGAGGACTACGCTCTGAATAGAAGTACATCATGACCGGTTTTGTCATCGATTGTTCTATAACTTGCTGAATATTCGATTCATTTACATCAACAATATGTGCAGTTGCTAACATTAACTTATCCCTTTTTGAGAGTTTTAAATATAAATGCTGTTTATTACGCTATTTCATTAATAAATAAGGATGAATTTTGCAAAAATCAAGCCTTGTTACTTTGGCCGTTTAAGATCCTATCCATAAGTCTATCAGGGAGGAGTCGTTTTAACACTTTGACGGCATAAGTGAGTAAGGTCACAGGATAACGTAACTTAGGTCTTGGACTTTCTAAAGCATGGATTAGTTTTTTCACTACATCATCAGGTGTTAATGTGAAACGACTCGCAATCCCCGGATTTTTTACCGGTTTATCTTGTTGGGCTTGATTAACATTTTCAGTAAAGCGTGTTTTTATTGGACCCGGCTCAATTAAACTGACTTTTATCCCCGTAGAGGCAAGTTCCATTCTTAATGCATCAGACCAAGCTTCAACGGCATATTTACTCGCCGCATAAGCGCCTCGGCCGGGAGTAGAAATTAATCCCATTACCGAACTCGTCTGAATAATACGTCCTTCGCCATGAGGTAACATCGCCGGCAGTAACCCCATAGTAAGCTGATGTAAGCCAAAGAAATTAGTGGAAAATTGTTTTTCCATTTGCTGGCGACTAATCGCATTTAATGGACCATAAACCCCAAAACCACCATTATTAAATAATCCATATAAACGCCCATTAGTAAGGCGAATTACTTCTAATATGGCTTTTTCGATACTTTCTGCATCATCGAGATCAAGAAAAATAGGCTCAAACCCCAATGTTTCCATATGGTTAAGATCATCTTCTTTGCGACAAGCAGCCAGTACTCGATATCCTTTTTGCTTGAGTGTTTTTGCCGCACACAGTCCAATCCCACTAGAACTTCCTGTAATCAATACCGTTTTTTGCATAATTTTACAATTAATCTCATTTAATCTAGGTTAACTACTGTCACAATAGTTTAACGTGTTAGGTAAGGGGATAGGGTTTTATCCATCCATTGAGCAATAAAAGGCTGAGCCGCTTCATTTGGGTGAATGCTGTCGTTTTGCATCCACTCAGGTTTATCTGCTATTTGCTCCATATAAAATGGGATAAGCTCAAGAGCATTGTCTTTCGCCAATTGTGGGTAAATCGCAGAAAAAGATTGCGTATAGCGTTTACCATAATTAGGCGAAATCATAATTTGCATAAAGAGTGGCGTTGCTCCCGCTTCTTTTACTTGGGTAATGATGTTTTGCAACGCTTCTTTCGTTTGGGCTACAGGGTAGCCTTGTAAGCCATCATTTGCACCCAGTTCAATCAAAACCCAACGAGGTTGGTGCTGTTTTAATAAATCAGGGAGCCTATTTTGACCTTGAAATGCGGTTTCGCCACTGATGCTTGCATTCACGACATTTATTTCAGGATAAGTTAATTTCCACTTATCCGCGAGGCGTTGTGCCCATGCGCTTTCAATAGGAAGGCGATATCCGGCACTTAGGCTGTCACCAAAGATCAAAAAGGTATCAGCAGCGATAGACTTAAAGCTAAACATCATCATGACGATAAGGAAACAAGTATGTCGACGGAAAAGGTTCTTGAAGTTCATCAGTTAACCAAACAAGTAGGAGAAGGTGATAGTCAGATCTCTATATTGCAGGGTGTTGAGTTAGTTGTCGAGTCTGCACAGACAATTGCTTTAATTGGTGAGTCAGGATCGGGCAAATCTACACTTTTAGGTATTATTGCAGGATTAGATGATGGAGGCGCTGGTCGTGTGCAATTAATGGGACACGATCTGACCAAAATGAATGAAGAAGAGCGGGCAAAATTACGTGCACAACATGTCGGATTTGTTTTTCAATCTTTTATGCTAATTCCAACGTTAAATGCCTTAGAGAATGTGCAACTTCCTGCGTTATTAAAAGGTGAGTCAGAAAAACAGAGCCATACGCGAGCCGTTGATTTACTTAAACAATTGGGTTTGGGTGAGCGCTTGTATCATATGCCCGCACAACTTTCCGGTGGTGAGCAACAACGTGTTGCATTAGCAAGAGCTTTTTGTACCCAACCGGCGATCCTGTTTGCTGATGAGCCAACAGGTAATCTTGATCGAAAAACGGGAGATAAAATTGCCGATTTACTGTTTTCCCTTAATCGTGATTATGCCACAACATTAATTTTGGTCACCCACGATAATGAGCTTGCCGCTCGTTGTCAGCGAAGATTACGTCTTGTTGATGGGCAACTTAAGGAGGAGTCATGATCTGGCGTTGGTTTTGGCGTGAGTGGCGCTCGCCGGCTTTATTAATTGTTTGGCTCTCTTTAGCGCTGGCGGTGGCTTGTGTGCTGGCGTTAGGGCGTATTGGTGATCGCATTGATAAAAGTATTTATGCTCAAAGTCGTGATCTTATCGCCGGTGATTTAGTGCTACGCGCCTCGTATCCTGTTGATGAAAATTGGCTAGCTGAAGCTAAAAGAATGGGGCTAACACTCAGTCGTCAAATGCAATTTACCACCATGTCTTATGCCCCAGAAGGTGATACTCCTCAATTGGCGTTGGTAAAAGCCGCGGATAACTTATATCCACTCTATGGTGAGCTAGAAACTCAGCCCGCAGGGCTAAAAGCGGAGAAAGGCACGGCGTTAGTAGATGCAAGGTTACTGGCGCTTTTGGGTATCAAGGTTGGTGATAATATTGATGTCGGTGATGCCACTTTTACAATTAGCGGTGTATTAGTTCAAGAGCCTGACAGTGGTTTTAATCCTTTTCAAATTGCCCCGCGTATTTTAATTAATCTTGCTGATGTTGAAGCGACGGGTGCCGTTCAGCCGGGAAGCCGCTTAACTTACCGTTATATGTTTGCGGGTAATGAAGCATTAATTGATGAATACCAACAACGCTTTGATCCCTTATTAAAACCTGACCAGCGTTGGAATAGCTTAAAACAAGATAATGGTGCGCTATCTCAATCAATGGAGAGAGCAAAAAACTTTTTACTATTATCTGCATTATTAACACTATTATTGGCGATTTCTGCCGTCGCGGTTTCAATGACACATTATTGCCGTAGTCGACATACGCTAATTGCGGTATTAAAAACCTTAGGTGCCGATAATCATGCATTACGTAAATGGATTATAGGGCAGTGGGGGGTGATTATTGTTGCGGCTATCGTGGTCGGCTCACTGGTCGGTTGGGGCTTTGAATTAGTATTGTTGCAGATTTTAGCACCGGTATTACCAAAAAGTTTACCTGATGCGAGCTTTATGTCATGGCTATGGTCGGTTGGCTCTTTACTACTCATCGCGTTATTGACGGGGTTACGCCCTTATCATCAATTAATGTCAACGCAACCTTCCCGCGTGTTGAGAAGTGGTACTACGGCACCTAGTTGGCCACTACGTTATTATTTACCCATCGTTGCATTGATTGTTGTTGGCGCTTTAACTCTGTTTGCCGGAACGGGTGTTTTATTGTGGTCTATTTTATTAGGTATCGTCGTCATTGCTTTCTTGCTTGGCGTGATTGGTTGGCTTGGATTATGGCTTTTAAAGCAATTTAAATTTAAGCAATTGAGTGCCCGTTTAGCGGTGACACGTTTATTACGCCAGCCTTTCCAAACCATGACGCAATTAGCCGCTTTTTCATTATCCTTTATGCTATTGACGCTATTGGTTTTGCTGCAAGGGGATTTATTGGAAAAATGGCAACAGCAGTTACCTGAAGATAGTCCTAACTATTTTTTGATTAATATGTCAAAGCCTCAGGTACAGCAGATTAATAGATTATTAGCCACTTATCATGTGGCACCGACAGATGCTTATCCGGTTGTGTTAGCACGTTTAACAGCGATTAATGATCACAATGCGAAAGTGTGGGCAGATGCACGGGATGCGGGGAATAATACCGTACGAAGAGAGCTTAATTTAACGTGGCACAGTGAACTTCCTAAAGATAATGTTATTGTCGAAGGCTCATGGCCTCCCGTCGGTAATGGCGTTTCAATCGATCAGGGGGTTGCACAAAAGTTAGAAATAAAGCTGGGGGATGAGCTAACTTTTGTTGGTGATACTCGCGAGTTTAAATCTGTTGTCACCAGCATTCGCCATGTTGATTGGGAAAATATGCGACCAAATTTCTTCTTTATTTTCGCAGAAGAAGGGCTAAGCAATCAGCCTGAAAAATGGATGAGCAGTTTTTATTACAATGGTGATGGAAGTTTGATCACCGCATTAAATCGACAATTTTCTACGGTCAGTGTGCTAGATACGGGGGCATTAATTCAGCAAGTTCAGCAGATCTTACAGCAAGTCAGCCGAGCATTAGAAATTATGGTTGGATTAGTTATGCTGTGTGGGGCATTGCTATTAGTGGCACAAATTCAAGTCGGTATGACACAACGTCGTATCGAGTTGGTGGTTTATCGAACATTAGGCGCGAGTAAGTCACTATTAAGACGCACGCTTTGGGCGGAGTTTGCCTTATTAGGGTTAATGGCCGGTTTAGCAGCAGCGATAGGGGCTGAAGTTGCATTAGGGTTGTTGCAAAAATCGGTATTTAATTTCCCATGGCAACCACAATGGATGATGTGGATAGTTGTTCCCGCTCTTGCCGCCGTATTACTTTCACTTTGTGGTAGTATTTTAGGGGTTAGGCTATTACAAGATAAAGGCCAATATCGTCGTATTCAAGGGGAATAGTCGCCATTAGTTATCTAGTTATCATTAAATGAAGTGATACGTGATATTGAATTAAAAATGCTGATATTGAACGGATATCAGCATTTTTTTATCGGATGCTTATGGTGATACAGGCGATGATTTTTCAATATATACAGTTTGTGATGGGAAGGCGAAGTCAGCGCCATGTTGATGCACAATATCAATCATTTTTAAATAAACTTCTTGCTGCGCATCTAACCATTCTGCCCATACTGTGGTTTTGGTAAAACAGTACACCATAATATTTAATGATGAATCGGCGAATTGATTAAAATAGACCAATAAAGTTTGTTTGGTGTCGATTTTGTCGTTTTGTTGTAGCATTGTGCGGATATCTTCGACAATAACCCCAACTTTGTCCGAATCTTCATAGCGTAACCCTAATTCTGTTTCAATACGTCGATTGGTCATTCTGCCGGGGTTTTCAACACTAATGGAGGAAAATACTGAGTTTGGAATATATAACGGGCGATGATCAAAGGTCATTATCTTTGTGATACGCCAGCCAATCTCAACAACAGTTCCTTCGATATTGCGATCGGGTGAACGTACCCAATCACCAATGTTAAAAGGGCGATCAAAATAGAGCATAACACCTGAAAAAAGGTTACTCATAACGTCTTTACTTGCCATACCAATGGCAATACCGCCTAAGCCACCAAATGTCATTAAGCCCGATAAACTCATGCCAAAATGCTCACCGAACAGTAAGATCATGATGACAAGAAGAGTGATTTTAAATATACGCGAAATAATACGGGCTGAGGTGGGATCACTGCCTTTTTTAATTTGTGATTTTTCTAATAAATTAATGAGTAAGAAAAATTTTCTCATCAGGATTAATGCGATAGCAAGATAGCTAAAGAAATTAATCATCTGAAAAGAGATAAAGTGTAGTTTAAAATCTACCACCGCCATTTCACAGTATTGGCTTACAATAGCCACTAAACTACAAAGTAAAATAGCTTGGATGATGTGAATAATTATGTTTCTACGACGTTTTTTTTGTTTATCATGTAAAAAAGATATGGCAAGAAAGGCGATAAAACACGCCAAAGCTATGCCGATACCAATTGAGTATTTCATGATTAATTCTTCATTCATCTGCTCGATCTCTCCTCGCTAAAACCGCTTCTCTATAATATTGATTGGATTTCTAAACTAGATTTGCGGTTTTATTTTTATCTTGGCGCATTATGTTTTTCACTGGCATGTTGGAAGTTAGGATAAATTGGTGGGCGCATAAATAGTGTGATCACCAAAATAACTAAAACAGGGATAGTGAGAATTAAAAATGCAGGTGTGAAGCTGCCTGAAATATCCTTAATAGCCCCAGCAAAGAAGGGGGCTAAACAGGCCAATGTTGAGATCAGGTTCATCACCGAAAATAGTTCTAAATAAGGTGCGCGACCAAAATAGTTAGCCAGTAATACACTTGAGGCTAAGAAGGTCATACCATAACCAATCCCCACACAAAGGGTAAATAGCATTAGGTAGATCCAACTATTAGCCATACTCAGTGCTAATAGACCGATAATAATAATCGTTAAGCTGGCAATCAGTAATTTTTTTGGCTCTAACCATTCCCCAATCGCCCCACCGGCTAATCGTGAGAATGCATTGATAAAAGCCATGGTGCTCAGTAGCGTTGCAGCAATAGTTTCACTAAAACCATTTTCAATAATATGTGCAACTGCAAAACTATTTACTGTGATCCCGCACCATAGAAAAGCGGTGTAAGTGGCAGCAATGACATAAAATTGCCATGTTCGTAAAGCATGACGTGCGGTCCATATCGCTTTGGTTTGATAAATACGTTTGCTACTTTGTAATTGACTGATTTTTTTCGCATGCGCTTTTTCTGCTGAGCCTTCTCGTAATACTAAAATAGTCAGCAGGGTAATAATTGATAGAATAATAGCTGAAATAAGCCAATGCATACGCCATGTGTGCCAAAGGTGTGTGGCTAAAAAATAGATCCAAGGGCCTGCAACTCCTCCCAATCCACCAATAGTAAAATAGACACCAAAAGCAAAAGACTGTTTTTCAAATAGACGCGATAGCACGTAAGTGCCCGGTACGGTTGCTAATAGCGTAAAACCTACCCCAAGTAAGGCGGTACCAAGAAAGTAGCGTGTGATGGTATTGGTTTCATATAGAAAATAGAATCCACTGACAAAAATAATCAGTCCAATGAGGAGTGTGAAGCGGACGTTTAATTTACGGATAAGTAAAGTGGGTAAAAAGCTCGCAAGTCCACAGGTTAAGCCCAATAAAGTAAAACCAAGGCCAGCTTGTGTCCAGTTCCACTCTAGTTCAGCTATCATACTAGGTAGAACCACACCTAAAGAGGTAAATGTTGTTGCGGTAGCGAGAAAGTACACTAAACCTAGCAGTATCAGTATGCTCCACTGATAGATAGGACCAAAATTTTGTTGCGTGACTGGCATCCTGACTCCATAGAACGGGTGCAGTATCCTGAATGTTCAGGAAAAAATAGCGAATAACTGGCCTTGTATTCACAGGCCAGTACATTTAAAGGCTATTATTCTCTAACTTTCTGAGTCGGACTGCTAGCTTAATTTTTCTAGCGCCCATTTAATCGGATATTGATAGGCTTCATCGAGCAGGGGACTTAATGCACTTAAGGTCTTTTGCAGAGCTTGATGGTTATTATGTACTAAGTTGAGATGCCCTACTTTGCGGGCTGGACGCACTTCTTTTTCATACCAATGTAGATGAACTAAAGGTAATGATAGCCATTTGGTGTCGATCTCCGTTCCAATAAGATTAACCATTACCGCCGATTGG